>CAXTNS010000781.1:0-3030 GCA_964245465.1 uncultured Thermoanaerobaculia bacterium | reverse complement strand
GAAAAGAGGTATGGGCAACCGCCGCTCCGTCTGCTCCGGCGCGAGCAACGCGCAAAGCTCCTGGCAGCAACCAAGGATGAGCTGAGCGAGATGCTTTCAGGCGCTTGGAAGAAGGTGTTCGACTTCGCCCGCGACCTCGGCTGGAGAAGCCCGGATGAAGGGGGCAGCCCGTTCCTGGGAGTTGACCCCAACGGGTGAAGCCTGCGCCTGAAAGTTCTGGTGGATGTTCCTACCCTCAGAGGAGCTGCCCATGTTCCCAAGAAAAGCCGCCGCCTTGGCCTTCACCCTGTTCCTCGCCCTGCCGTAGCTCAACAGCCAGGTCATGCACCTTCGGCAGCAATGCGGCTGCTTCTCTGTAGCACTCCAGGTGAACCAAATTGTTCGTTTTCTTGAAGAGCAGGACCCAAAACAGGCGTGTATCGCTCGATCCCTCGATCAGCGGAGTTGCTTCCTCAAGAGCTGCTAGAGAACCCAAGGCATCTCCCATCGCATCAAAGACGTGCTCCTTGTTCAAGAGAATGCGTCCGGCGGCGAGCGGATCGTTTCCGCACCCGAAACGGGCCTGTTCCAGCAGTTGGAGAGCTTCCGGGAACCGCCGTTGGTCGCGGCGCAACGAGGCCTCCAGGTCGTACAGCTCGCCACCCGGCGAGCAGGCCAGGATCAGAATCCGCTCCCGCCTCCCAGAAGTGCCAAGCCTGAGTGAAAGCCGTGTCCGCTCCGGCAAGGTCGTTAGCGATACGGCGAGCGTTACCCAGGTGCGCCCAGCAGTAGCCCTTTAAGAGCGCCCTCCAACTCGCCTCCCCGGGAGCCCGCTCCGCGATTTCGAGAGCCAACTCCGCCAGCTCCAAGGCCTCTCCCGCATTGTGAACCGCCTTCCTCACGCTCTCGTGGCTGACTCGCTCCGCCAAAGCCCAACTCCTTGAAGCCCGGAGAGACAAGCCAAGGAGATGCTTGCGCCGCTGGATGGGGAACCTTTCCAAGGCAGTCCAGATCTGGGCGCCTCCCTGTGGGCTTCTTGGCGCTGCTGTAGCGGAAGCTGAAGGCCTCTCGTAAGAGGTCCAGCACGGCCTTCTCTTCGTCGTGGTTCATGTTCGGTGAGAAGGAATGCTAGAGCGGATGGGGAGCGGCGGGTCAAGCCTTGCTGGAGTTGCGAGGCTTGGCCTGGGGATCGGCCGGCTCTTCGGCGTTCATCTTGGGCTCTAGGCCGAGCCTCTTGAGCTGTTCTACGAAGACCCGTTCGACTTCCTGGCGAGGGAAGCCGAGGACGAGGTCTTCGCCGGCGGCACGGACGGGCCTGGGCCCTTTGCGGCCCTGGATTTCGTCGAGGGCCTCGGCGAGATCCTCCAGCCGAAGCTGCAAGCCGTCGAGGAGCTTCTCCAGGGTCTTCAGGGTGGGGCTCTCCCGGCCGGTCAGGTAGCTGCTCAGCATGGCCGGGGAGATCCTGGAGGCATGGGCGATGTCCTGGAGGGCGCGGCCGTCCCGGACGCAGAGGGTTCTCAGGGCTTTGGGCAAACCATCGAAAGCGCTCACAGGCTTGAGCTTACACCGGTGCTTGCCACTTGGCAACAGGCCTTTTTGAGGATTTCCGCTAGAAACCCCTTGACAGGGATAGCGTACATCGTTTAGTTTATTTCTAGAGCAGCAGAAATAAAGTTAAAGGGAAACCTCTTGAAGGAGGTTGCTGATGGGGAGCTGAGAAGGATCTTATGGCCGTCCTCTGTTCCGCCAGATCTCGGAGCGTCGCGGTATCAGCCCGGCGGGTCTGCGGATGAGCGGCGGAACGCCGAACCACAAGGCTCTGGCGCGTTGCGTGGGCTACGGCTGGGGTCTGGCAACGCCGGAGGACCGGGAGGAGGGGAGGGAACGGGTGATGGAGTTTCTGCGGGACCAGAAGGACGGCCACATGGTGTTCGGCCGCACTTCGGAACTGGGCACTTCGAGTCATTTCGCCTGGTGGCAGAACGCCTTGGCGGGTATCTGGAAGCTGGCGGAGCGGAAGGCGACGAGGAGGTTCTCGGCGGGGTCCGCGGCTGGTGGGTGCGGGAGCTCAGCGTGGAGGGGTTTTGCTCGACTCCGGATGGCCGGGTGGTGATGCCGGGAGCGGTCTTCGGGATCAAGCCCCTCGGACGCCGGAAGCCGGCGGCCTGAGCCCTGAGCCGCGGTAGACGTTGAGGTTCTTTGAAAACTGAAAACGAGGATTCCGGAAGGTGGCCTGGCCCGCCACCTCCCGTTTTTTTTCGCGAGCCTTCTCAGCGTGTGGTGTGGGCTTCGACGCCCAGGGAGAACCACTGCTTCAA
Organism: uncultured Thermoanaerobaculia bacterium; assembly: GCA_964245465.1. Lineage (GTDB taxonomy): Bacteria > Acidobacteriota > Thermoanaerobaculia > Multivoradales > UBA5704 > DATARR01. The sequence continues at coordinate 733 of CAXTNS010000781.1, read as the reverse complement.
GCCTTCGGAAGCCTCGGAGAGAGCTTCCTTCGCTTTGGGCACCATTCCCGCCAGACCGAAGAACTCATGGGTGACCCCGTCATAGCGAGTGACCCGCACCGAGACGCCGGCGTCGGCCAGCCGCCGCGCATAGGCTTCCCCTTCGTCGCGGAGCGGATCGATTTCGGCCGTGATCACGAGGGCCGGCGGCAGTCCGCTCAGGTTGGCCTGGAGCGGCGAAGCGTAGGGCTCGCGCCCGTCCGCCTCGCTGCGGAGATAATGCTTCCAGAACCAGGGCATCATCGCGCTGTTGAGAGGTTTGGCGTTGGCATTCTCGGCATAGGACGGCGCGCTCATCCGGCTGTCCGTCACCGGATAGATCAGCAACTGGGCGACGGGCATCTTCCCGCCCTCGTCCCGCGCCTTGAGGCATGCGACCGTCGCGAGGTTGCCGCCCGCGCTCTCGCCGCCGACGGCGACGCGCCTGGGATCGCCTCCCAGGCGGGCGGCGTTGGCGATCACCCACTGGGTGGCCCTGTACGCGTCTTCCACCGCCGCCGGGTACTTGTGCTCGGGTGCCTGGCGGTAGGCCACGGAGACGACGACGCACTCGGCGGCATTGCACAGCGCGCGGCAGGAAGGCTCATAGACGTCGAGGTTGGCGATCACCCAGCCGCCGCCGTGGAAGTAGACGAGCACGCATCCGTGATCGCTTAAGGGGCTCTTTTGCCCGGAAGGCGTGCTTGCAAAAGGC
>CAXTNS010000780.1:0-3036 GCA_964245465.1 uncultured Thermoanaerobaculia bacterium | reverse complement strand
CGCCGCCGGAGCCGGCCGCGCCGCTCGAAGTCTCGCTTGCCTTCAGCAAGGACTGCTGGGTGGAGGCGGTGATCGACGGCAAGAACCGGTTCTCCGAGCTGCGAGTCCAGGGTGAAGCCCTGCCGCTCCAAGCCGAGAAGAGCATCGTCCTGACGCTCGGCAACGCGGGCGCGGTGGAAGTCCAGGTGAACGGCTACCCTCTCGCGCTGGACAAAAAAGAAGGCGACGTGGTGCGCGCCCGGCTGCTCGATCTCCACACCGTCGCAACCCTGAAAGCGAAGAAAGAGGCTCGCTGACCTTGGCTGACAGCCCGTCCTCTCTGCTCGAGCAGGTCCGCTCGGGGAACCGCCAGCTTCAGCTCCTCGCGGCCGACGGGGTCCTTCCCCTGCCTCCCGAGGACCTGATCCCTCTCCAGGTCGAGCTCGCCCGCGGCGCCGATCCGCAGGTGGCCGAGCGCGCCAGGGACAACCTGCTCAAGGTCGACCTCCGGATCCTCAAGCCTTTCCTGGAACGCGCGGCCCGCGAGTCCGTGCTGGCCTTCTTCGCCGAGGAGACCCGGAACCCGGTGCTCCTCGAGACCATCCTGCGCCGCCGCGACGTGCCGCGCCGCGTCCTCGCCTGGCTCGCCCGGCGGGTCCCTCCCGACCTCCAGGAGATCCTGCTCCTGCGCCAGGACGCCATCGTCGAGGAGCCCGCCATCCTCCAGGCTCTGGAGGAGAACCCGCAGGTCTCCGGCTACACCCAGCGGCGCATCGCCGAGTACCGCGAGCACCTGTTGCCCCGGCAGCGCACGGCAGCCCCAGTCCCTCAGCAGCCGGAGGAGATGGCCGACGAGGAACTGGAGGAGGCCCTCGCCGCGGTCCGGGAGCTGCCCGCCACCGGCGAGGTCGAAGAGAAGACCGGGCTCTCCGAGGGGCAGATCCGCCTGCTCCCCGTGCCGGCCCGCCTGAAGCTCTCCCGCGGCGCCCCGCGCAGCTTGCGCGCCATCCTGCTGCGCGACACCAACGCTCAGGTCGCCGTCTCGGTGGTCCTCAACAACAGCCTTTCCGAGCAGGAGGTCGAGCAGACGGCCGCCAGCCGGGCCGTCGTCGAGGAGGTCCTGGAGACGATCTCCAAGAAACGCGATTGGGTGAACAAATACATGGTGGCCAAAGCCCTGGTGTGGAACCCCCGCACGCCGCTGCCGACGGCGCTGCGCCTGGTCCCCCGGCTGGCCGTGCGGGACCTGCGCGACCTGGGCCGTGATCGAAATGTTCCGGACGCGGTGCGCTCGACAGCCTTGCGTTTGTATAGAATCAAGCAGCAATAGGATTCCAAGAAGATGGCCAGGGACTTTTACGCCGTCCTCGCGTTGCCGCGCAACGCCTCCGAGGACCAGATCCGCCAGCGCTTCCGGGAGCTGGCCCGCACCCGCCACCCCGACCGGTTCCAGGGGACGGAGAAGGCGCGGGCCGAGGTCGAGTTCCAGGAGATCACCCAGGCGTTCAACGTCCTGGCGGATCCCGAGCGCCGGCGCCGGCACGACAACGAGCTCACGCGCCCCGAGGAGTCGGCCTCGGCGTCTGATCCGCGGTCGGCCTTCCGGGCGTACCTGCAACGTGGGGTCAAGGCCTACAAGGAGAAGAACTACCTGGAGGCGGCCAGCAACTTCGACCAGGCCACGCAGGCCGATCCCAGGAGCGGTCAGGCCTGGCACCACCTGGCCCAGGCCTGCAGCCAGCAGAAGACCTGGCTCCCCCGGGCCGTGGCCGCCATCGAGCGGGCCTGCCAGCTCGAGCCCATGAACGTCACCTATCTGAAGCAGGCCGGCCGCATCTGCGCCCTCGCGGGCCAGACCGAGCAGGCCGTTCAGTACTACCGCAAGGCCATCCAGTGGGGCGGCGACGAGCCCGTCGTCCGGCAGGCCCTGGAGGAGCTCAACCGCGCCTCCTCGTCCTCCACCTCCTCGCGCTGGGGCCTGTTCGGAAAAGTCGGATGACGATGCGCGTCAAGGCCTGCGGACTCTCGGACGTGGGGCTCACCCGGGCCCACAACGAGGACTATTTCGAGATCGACCCCCTGCACAAGCTCTACGTGGTGGCCGACGGCATGGGCGGTCACAGCCACGGCGAGGTGGCGGCCCAGATCGCCGTCAACTCCATCCGCGACTTCATCGCCAAGACGGCCGACCGCGACACCACGTGGCCCTTCGGCATGGACTCGCGGCTGGAGCGCCATTCGAACCTGCTCAAGATGGCCGTGCGCATGGCCCACGACCACGTCCTGCGCGCCATCAGCAAGGACGGCTCCCTCTATGGGATGGGGACGACCGTCGTCGGCCTTCTGCTCTCCGGCGCCACCGCCGCCGTGGCCCACGTGGGCGACAGCCGCGCCTACCGGCTGCGCGACGGCCGCCTGGAGCAGCTCACCCAGGACCACACCTGGGTCAACGAGCAGGTGGTGGCCGGGTTCCTCTCCAAGGAGCAGGCCCGCTCGCACCCCTTGAAGAACGTGGTCACCCGCGCCCTGGGCGGCGAGAGCGACGTGCTGGTGGACGTGAAAGAGCTGGAGGTCCTGCCCGGCGACTTCTTCCTCCTCTGCTCGGACGGCCTCACGGGCATGCTCTCCGACACCGACATCCGCGACCGCCTCTCCTCCGGCCGCAGCCTCCACGAGATCTGCCGCTCCCTGATCAACGACTCCAACGCCCGCGGCGGCATCGACAACGTCACCGTCGTGCTGCTGTCGGTGGAGGAGGTGCCAGGGGAAAACGGCGGTGCGGCGCCAGAGGAAGACGGCGAAGCCACCCGGTAGTCCTGCCTTTACCGTCCGTGCTGGTCCGTGTCAGTCCGTGCCCGTCCGTGTCTACAATCCCCCCATGAACATCGCCGTCCTGGGCGGGGGCCCCGCCGGCGCCTCCGCTGCCCTGGCCCTGGCGCGGGCCGGCGCCAAAGTCGACCTCTACTTACCCCCCCGTCCCGGAGAAAAACCCTGCGGCGGCGCCGTGCCGGAGCACGTGCTGCCGCGCCTCGCCGGGTTCGACCCCTCGCCTCTGCC
>CAXTNS010000779.1:0-3037 GCA_964245465.1 uncultured Thermoanaerobaculia bacterium | reverse complement strand
CGGCGCTGTCGTACTCGGCCGGGAACGCGCCGCCCTGGTACACGAGCGTGCCGCCCTGGTAGATGGTGATCCGAGCGTCGCTGAAGTTGAAGGAATCCGTGGTGAGCGTGCTCACATGGATCTCGAGCAGGGGACGGAGGTCCGGCTGGGACTGGGCCACGGCCAATGCTGGCGCGGCGAGCAACAGGAGCAGGGCGAACAACGTTCTCGGCATCGGTAATTCCTCCTCCGGATAGTTTAAGTCAAAATATGGTTCTCCGCCATAGGAATCGAACCCCATCATCTTGTGCTAAGCTTCCTTCGGTACCACTAGATCGTGAGGTGGTGAGCCGATGGACGTCCTGACCCACATCCTGGCCCTGGTCCTCGGAGCGGCGGCCGTCTGGTGGATCGCCCGGCAGCAGCGAGGCGCTCTCGAAGCCCGGCTCGCCCAGGTCTCGGGAGAGAGCGTCCGCCTCAGAGAGGAACGGGCCGTCCTCCAGACCACTCTGGAGAAGGAGCGGCAGACGGCCGCCGAGAAGATCCGCCTCCTGGATGAGGCGCAGGCCCGGCTCTCGGATACCTTCAAGGCTCTCTCGTCCGAGGCGCTCCAGAACAACAACGCCAGCTTCCTCCATCTGGCCAAGGCCACCCTGGAGCGTTTCCAGGAGACGGCCCGGGGCGATCTCGACCTGCGCCAGCAGGCCATCGGCGACCTGGTCAAGCCGCTCAGGGAGTCGCTCCACAAGGTGGACCAGAAGATCCAGGAGATCGAGACCGCCCGTGCCGTGGCCTATTCGAGCCTGACCGACCACCTCAAGGGGCTGGCCTCCGCCCAGTCCAACCTGGAGCGCGAGACGAACCGGCTGGCGGGCGCTCTGCGATCCCCCACGACCCGCGGGCGTTGGGGCGAGATCCAGCTCCAGCGCGTGGTGGAGATGGCCGGCATGGTGTCCTACTGCGACTTCGCCGTCCAGGCGTCTGTTTCATCGGAGGAGGGCCGGCAGCGGCCGGACCTCGTGATCCGCCTGCCCAGCAAGAAGAACATCGTGATCGACGCCAAGGCGCCCCTGGAGGCCTACCTTGACGCCTTGGACGCGCCGGACGAGGAGGGCCGCAGGGCCAAGCTGCGCGATCACGCGCGGCAGATCCGCAGCCACCTCACCCGTCTGGCCATGAAGAGCTACTGGGCCCAGTTCGAGCCGGCGCCGGAATTTGTCGTTCTGTTCCTGCCGGGCGAGACCTTCTTCAGCGCCGCCCTGGAGCAGGACCCCTCGCTCATCGAGCACGGCGTCGAGCAGAGGGTCATCCTGGCCACGCCCACGACCCTGATCGCCCTGCTGCGGGCCGTGGCCTACGGCTGGCGGCAGGAGCAGGTGGAGGAGAACGCCCGCGAGATCAGCGAGCTGGGCAAGGCCCTGTACGAGAGGCTGCGCACCTTCGCCAGCCATCTCTCCACGATGGGCAGGAACCTCGGCCAGAGCGTGGACGCCTACAACAAGGCCGTGGGCTCGCTGGAGCTGCGGGTGCTCCCCGCCGCCCGCCGCTTCAAGGAGATGGGCGCCGCGGGCGGGGATGAAATCGAGACGCTGGAGATCGTGGACAAGGTGACCCGCTCGCTCGACGGCGGTGAGCCCACGCTTGGGGAATTGACCTCGTAGGGGCGGCCCGCGGGGCCCGCCCTACAGGAACATCTCCACCTTCGCCTTGGACCGCAGTTCGCGCACCCGCGCCGCGAGCTGCTGCTGGGCCTGCTGCTGCTGGATGAGCTGGCCGATGCGGTCTTTCACCTGCTCGTAGGGGAGGGTCCCCGCGCCCTGGTGCTCCTGCAACTGGATGACGTGGAAGCCGAACTGGCTCTCCACCACGGGGCTCAGGTCGTTGGGCTTCTTCAGGGCGAAGACGGCCTGCTCGAACGTCGGCGGGGTCTGGCCCTGGGTCACCCAGCCGAGGTCCCCGCCCCGGATTTTGGAGCCGGGATCATCTGAATTCTCCTGGGCTAGCTTGGCGAAGTCCTCACCCTCCTGGGCGCGCTTCAACAGGTTCGCCGCCCTCTCCCGGGCCTTCTCCTTGTCGGCCGGCGCGCCCTTGGGATCGAACCGGACGAGGATGTGCCGCACGTGCACCCGCTCGGGCGCCTGGATCTTGGCCTTGTTCTTGTCATAGAACTCGCGGGTCGCCTGATCCGTGACGTTGCCGGTCTTGGCGAAGCGGCTCTGGAGGTATTTCTGGACGGCAATCTGGTCGCGGGTCTGCTCGCGGAGCTTCTCCTCCGTGAGGCCGGCCTTGGCGAGCGCGTCCTTGTAGGCCTTCTCGTTCGGGAAGACGCCCTTGCGTTGCGCGAGCTGTTGCTGGATTTCCTGATCCGTGGCGGTCATGCCCAAGGCCTTGGCGTCCTGCTGGAGGAGGACGATGCCGATGACCTCGTCGAGCACCTGGCGGTAGAAGCCCACCGTGGGCGTGACGGGGCGTCCCTCCTGGGCCAGACGGATCTGCACCGCCTGAGACGCCTGGAGCAGGTCCTCCCGCGTGACTGCCTTGTCGTTGATCTTGGCGACGACCGCCGGCAGATCCTTGGCCACCATGGGCTTGGCGTCCGCGGGATTCGCGGGATGGGTGGACGTCGCGCCTCCCCGGATGGTGTCGACAGGGGGCTGTCCGGGAGCGGCCGGGCTCGCTGGAGAGGCGGTCCCAGTCTGGGAGGAGGCTGCGGTGGTGTCCGCCCCCGGGGTGGCGGCGGTCCCGTCCTTGTCCGCGGCGGGCTTGCAGGCCGTCCAGCCGAGGAGGAGCGAAATCCCCAGAGCGAGCAGGGGAAGGCGGATCGAAGTCTTCTTGAGCATGTCGTTACCTCGAAAAGCGGGAGTCCTCGGAGGCCGCGGACACCGCCGGAATTGAGCGGTGCAGTCTAGCAGAGATGGGCGAATGAGATTTTAAGCCTCTCCGCGGCAGCTTCCAAGCAACGACGCACTGACGGAGGGGTGACCATGAGAACAGGGCAATGGATCGTGGGACTCGCAGGGATGTTCCTGATCGGCATCCTGGCCGTCCGCCCGATGCT
>CAXTNS010000778.1:892-3040 GCA_964245465.1 uncultured Thermoanaerobaculia bacterium | reverse complement strand
TCCCGGGCCGTCAACTTCTCTCCTTGCAGGTGATAGGGGTCGGCCTGCTTGAAGTTCTCCAGCAGGAAGGAGAGGGTGCTCTGGGCCTTATCCCTCTCCCGGGAAACGCGGCGCCCCTGGGCGATCAGGCTGGCCACGAACCCCAGCAGCACGAGGACCATGGCCGCCGCAGCCGCGGCTCCGACCCGGTGGCGACGCAGGAACTTCCGGCCACGGTAGACCAGCGTGTCCGGCCGGGCGGCCACCGGGAAGCTCCGCAGGTAGCCCTCGACGTCCCGGGAGAGCTGGGCCGCCGAGCCGTACCTGCGCCAGGGCTCCTTGCGCAACGCCATGAGAAGGATGTTGTCGAGGTCCCCCTCGAGCCGCCGTCCAAGAGCCCGGGGACTGGTGCTCCGGGCGCGCGCGATCTCTTCGGCGGCCGGTTCCTGGGACCGGAACAGGGCCGCGCTGGGCCTCTCCGGTTCCTCCTCGCAGATCGCGTGCTCGATGGCGTGCGGCAGGCGTTTCGCAGCCCGGTAGGGACTCCGGCCGGTCAGCAGCTCGTAGAGGAGCACGCCGAGCGAGTAGACGTCGCTCGCGGTCGTCACCACCTCCCCTGCCACCTGCTCGGGGCTGGCGTAGCTGGGGGTCATCATCCGCAGCCCGTTCTGGGTCGGGTCCAGGGCCGTCGGCTCGGGCTCCAGCCTCTTGGCGATGCCGAAGTCCAGCAGCTTGGGCTCGCCCTCCGGAGTGACCAGGATGTTCGCCGGCTTCAGGTCCCGGTGGACCAGGAGGTTCTGGTGGGCGTACTGAACGGCCGAGCAGATCTTTCGGAACAGCGCCAGGCGCTGGTCGACCGTGAGCCGGTGCCGGTCGCAGTACTCATCCACGGGCAACCCGTCGACCCGCTCCATGACGAGATAGGGCCGGCCGTCCTCCGTGCTGCCGCCGTCGTAGAGGCGGGCGATGTAGGGATGCTCCAGCCGGGCCAGGATCTGCCGTTCGGCCACGAACCGGTGGAAGGCCTCGGTGCTCTCCAGACCGGAACGGAGGACCTTGACGGCGATGTCCCGCTGATAATGCTCGTCCTCCCGGCGGGCGAGATAGACCGTGCCCATGCCGCCAGCGCCGATCTTCTCCAGCAGGCGGTAGGGACCGAGAAAGCCTCCCGCCTCCGAGGCCGGAAAGCCCGGAGAGCCCGGAGATAACCCCAGCAGCTCGCCGGCAGGACGCTCCAGGAAGGTGCCGTCGCTCTCGTCGGCCTGGAGGAGGCGCTCCACCTCGCGGCGCAGCTCAGGGTCGTCCCCCCAGGCGCCGTCGAGAAAAGCCTTCCGCTCTTCGGGGGGCCTCTCCAGGGCCGCCGCGAAGACCCGGTCGATCTCCCGCCAGCGCCCGGTCCGGCTCAAGGGGAGCCCATCTCCCCCTCCGAGCCGGGGGACTGAAGCTCCTTGTAGAGCCATGCCTTGGCCCGGCGCCACTCGCGGCTCACGGTCTCCGTGGAGACTCCGAGCTGCTCGGCGGTCTCCTCGAGAGTGAGGCCGGCGAAGAACCGCAGCTCCACGACCATGGCCTTGCGCGGGTCGACCGCCTCCAGGCTGGAGAGCGCGTCGTCCAGGGCCAGCAGGTCGAGGTTCTTCGGAAACGCCAGGTGGGCCGCCGCGGAGAGAGTGACCTTCTCCATCAGCCCTCCCCGCTTGGCCCGGTTCCGGCTCCGCGCGTGGTCGACCAGGACGCGCCGGATCAGGTGGGCGGCAAAGGCGAAGAAATGGGCACGGCTCGGCCACTGGAGACCTTTCTGCCCGTTCAGGCGCAGATAGGCTTCGTGGACCACGGCGGTCGCTTCGAGAGTGTGGTCGCCGCGTTCACAGCGGAGCTGCCTCAGGGCGATCCGGCGCAGCTCCTCATAGACCAGGGGCAGGACCTCGCCCGCGGCCTTGACGTCCCCTTCACTCCAACGTTGAAGTAGCTGTGTAACCATTCCGCAATCGCTCTCCAGAATTCATCTGTTTCTAGATGAGTGCCAGAACTCGGCGGAAACCAGCCGGTCCTCCTCAAACCCGCTGGTACAAAGAGTTGCGCCTACTCAGGTTTACGGAGGCCCGGCGGCAACCGTCACTTAGAAATGACGGTTTGGATGAAAACATGTCCACTCCGGGGGATACCTCCGGA
>CAXTNS010000778.1:0-882 GCA_964245465.1 uncultured Thermoanaerobaculia bacterium | reverse complement strand
AAAACTGTCCCCGCCGGGGTCACCCCGCCGGAACCTCTCCCGCCCCGGGGGGCGCTCGCCCCCCCCCGCCACTCCTCCTCGTCCATGGGAATCCCGTGGGCCTGCCGGCCGGCGGCGGCTTCGCTCTCCAGGTCTCCGGGCACGATCACCCGCTCCCCCGCCACCGCCGGCTGCGCCCTCACGGTCCCCATCAGCCGCGAGAGGTCCGCCTGGAACTCCCCCGGCTCGCGGAAGGCCGCGACGTCCAGCGCCAGGAAGAAGTGGGCCACCCGCCGGGGCTCGTCGAAGGGAGGGGTGTAGAGGTGGGACAGCTCGTGATCGAGAGGCATGCCGGCCAGGACGGCGCAGAGGATCTCCACCATCATCCCCAGACAGTGCCCCTTGTGCCCGCCGAGCGGCTTCAGGGCCGAGGCGTCGCCCCAGCCCGGCTCCAGCGGCAGGCCGTGCTCCTGGTGGTGCTTCACCTTGGAGTAGGACACCTGGCTGGTGGCGAGGTCGGCGCAGAAGAGGTCCTCCCCCGCGCCGCGCACCGCCAGGGACAGCGGATTGGTGCCGAAGAGAGGGAGCAGGCCGTTGTGGGGCGCCACCAGGGCGTCGCTGTTAGTGAAGGCGAAGCCGAGCACCCCCTGGCGCGCCATCTCCAGGGTGTAGACCGAGGCCGCGCCGAAGTGGTTGGAGCTCCGCACCGCCACGGCGCCGGCGCCGAGTTCCCGGGCCAGCCGCACGGCCTCGGCACAGGCCGTCCGCCCCGCCACGAGCCCGAGCGCGTTGCCCGCGTCCAGGAGGCGCGCGGCCCGGGGGTCATCGCCATGCCAGCGCAGCTCCGGACGCGCCTTGCTGCGGCCGCCGTCCAGCTCCGCGAGATAGGTGGGGAACAGGCGG
>CAXTNS010000777.1:0-3059 GCA_964245465.1 uncultured Thermoanaerobaculia bacterium | reverse complement strand
CCCCGGCCCCCGCGGCCCTGGTGGGCGGGGGGGCCCGGGGGGGGCGGGGGGCGTGCCCCGGGGGGGGCCGGCCGCTGCTGCTGGTGGCGGTGCCGCTGCAGGTGGGGCTGATGCTCGGGCTGGGGCTGGTGCTTTCCGCCGTCCACGTCTTCTTCCGCGACACGGCCCAACTCCTGGGCATGGGCCTGAACGTCTGGTTTTACCTGACGCCGATCGTCTATCCGCTGGCTCTGGTGCCGGAGCGGTTCCGGGGCTGGCTGGAGTGGAATCCCCTGACGTCCCTGGTGGAACTGTACCGCCAGGCTTTTCTGGGGGGGGCGCCCGCGCTCGCCGCGATGAGCGGGCTGGCGCCGGGTGCCCTCCGGCTCGCCCTGATGGCGGCCGTGCTAGTATCTGCCGGCTTCTGGCTCTTCCGCAGCCTCAAGCCCGCCTTCGTCGACGAGATCTGAGAGTAAGAGGAGCTCCTCCATGTTGCACATCCTTTCATGGGGCAGGCGCCCGTTTGTCCTGGCGCCCTGTCTCACCGTCCTCCTCCTGGCCGGATGCAGCGGCAATAGCGGCAGTCAGAAGCCGCAGCCGCCGGCCGCCTCCGCGAACCCTGGGAATTCCGCAAGCCGGGCCAATCCCGCGAGCTCCGCGAGCCGGGCGGACACCGCGGACAACAGCACGGAGGAGGCGCACCCGGAGGTGGTCCCCGTCCAGGCGGCCGAGGCCAACAAGGACGTCGTCCCGGTCGAGGGGCCCATCCCTCTCGAGCCGCCGGACGGCAAGTGGCTGACGGACGAGTTCGGCCGCAAGTATTTCGTCCACAAGATCGCCAAGGTCCCGCAGGCCTGGGTCTGGATCGAAGAAGGGAAGAAGGTCCAGTTGATCCGCGGCCTGCAGTTCGACGTGGTGAGCTACGACGACAAGTCGTTCGACGTCAAGATCTATGGCACGGACGCGAAGATGGCGGCCGACATCGCCGCGGCGGCGAAGCAGCGCGTCACCCCGGAGGACCTGGCCCGGGTCGCCGAGACTTATAAGGTGGAGATCGCCACGTCCGACCGGCTGATGCTCACCCCCTTCAGCCAAGGGCTGCCCCAGCGGGGGCAGTGGCGCAACGGGTTCGTGGTGGCGGACATCAACGAGGATGGCAAGGCCGACATCGTGCACGGGCCGCCCCGTAAGGGCGGGAGCCGGCCGGCGATCTTCCTGGGCGACGGCAAGGGGACCTGGCGTCCCTGGAGCGCGGCGTCCTTCCCGGCCATTCCGTTCGACTACGGTGACGTGGCGGTGGCCGACTTCAACAACGACCGCCATCTGGACCTGGTGATCGCAAGCCACCTGCGCGGCATTACCGTGCTGGTGGGTGACGGCCAGGGGCGGTTCAGCGCCTGGACTCAGGGCATTGAGTTCGAGGGGGGCGAGCCGGACACGCCCATCTTCTCCTCCCGGGCCGTCGAGGCGGTGGACTGGAACGGCGACGGCCGGACCGACGTGCTGGCCTGGGGTGAGGGACCGCGCCTGGCGACCGCCCGCGTCCAGGGAGCGAGCAGTTTCAGCACGGGCTCGCGGGGCGCCGTGGTCTACCTCAACCAGGGGAACGGAACCTGGCAGAAGGTGGCGGCCGGCCCCAAGGGTGATCGCAGCTACGGCGACGCCGTGGCGGTGGCCGATTTGAATGGCGACGGGCGTCCGGACTTCGCCACGTCGTCCGCTCTGACCGGCAACCGGACGATCTTCTACCTGAACCAGGAGGACGGCTCCTGGAAGAGCCAGCCGATCGTGGAGCTCCGGCAGCAGGCCACCTTCCGCGGGGTTGCGGCAGGGGACTTCAACCGCGACGGGCGGATGGACCTGGCGGTGGGCTACACCAGCAACGAGCTGGGCGTGGCGCGGACGGGGATCGACATCCTCTTCTCCCGTGCGGACGGCTCTTGGGAGCGGCGCGGTCTGGGGGGCGAGGAGAACCGTAACGGGATCTGGGCGCTCACCGCAGGGGACATCGACAGCGACGGCTCTCTGGACCTGGTGGGGATCACCGGCGCCGGAGGCACCTGGCTGTTCCTGGGGGACGGCAAGGGCGGCTTCACACGCGAGCAGAGCCCGGAGCTGGGCGGCGACATCGGCTGCACGGGGTATCACGTAGCCCTGGCGGATCTCGATGGCGACGGCGCGGCTGAGCTGATCGCCGGTTATGCCGGAGAAGCCTCCGTGACTCCCATGGGCACCGTCGTCGACACCTGCAAGTCGGGAGGGAGTCTGCGGGCCTGGAAGGCGTCCCGTCAGGGAGGACGTTGATTCCGTCTTCCAATGTGCTATCTTATGGCGCGCTGATCCAGAGGAGTTGATCCGGTGTTTTGGGGCCTTGACAGACATGTCGGGGCTCCATATAGTGCGGAAGCATAAAAGCCCCGGAGAGGGCGAGGGAGCGTTACCGGCCGCCACTCCGGACCGGATCTACTTCACGCCCGATTGCGTTTTTCGAGGTCGCAAGAAGGCAGAAAACGTTTGCGGTCCCAAAACTTTGAACAGGAGGTGATGTCTTCTTTGAGAAGAGTGGACGAAAAGCTGGCGAGAGAGTCAGCTTCCTTCGTCAGTCCGTATGGAGCTCAAACCGCTTTTGAGGAGGTATCTTTCATGAAGAAGATCGCGCTTTGCCTCGCCTTGGTGGGCCTCATGGCCCTCGGTGGCCAGGCAATCGCCGAGATCTGCACCATCGACGACGTGCCAGCGGCAACCCTGCTGCTGCCGTACTTCGAGGTGGATCTCAGCAACGGCAACAACAACAACGGCGTGAACACGTTGTTCTCGATCAACAACGCGTCCGCCGCCGCCGCGATCGCTCACGTCACCCTCTGGACAGACCAGTCGATTCCGACCCTGGACTTCGACGTCTATCTGACGGGCTATGACGTGCAGACGATCAGCGTCCGGGATCTCTTCAACGGCAACCTGCCGCGCACTGCTGATTCCGGTGCCGACGCGGGCGACGCCGTCAGCCCGAGCCCGCCGCTGGGCTCCACGCAGGCCGCGAACGTGAACCCGTTCACGGGTCCGTTCACCCCGGGCGTGCC
>CAXTNS010000776.1:0-3067 GCA_964245465.1 uncultured Thermoanaerobaculia bacterium | reverse complement strand
TTACAACCCCACCCCACCCCGCTATCCTCCCCTCACAACGTGAGGGAATGGAATCATGCCGAAGACTTCTCTCGACCTGATGCAAGGGACCGTCGCGGTCCTGATCCTCAAGACTCTCTCCTGGGGTGCGATGCACGGCTATGACATCTCGCGCTCCATCCGCCAGCGCAGCGACGGGGCTCTCGGCCTCGAAGACGCCGCGCTGTATCAGGCCCTCCACCGGTTGGAGCGCAAAGGCTGGGTGACGGCCGACTGGGGGCTGTCGGAGAACAACCGGCGGGCCAAGTTCTACCAGCTCACGCCGGACGGCCGCAGCGCCCTCCAGGCGGAGGTCTCGACCTGGCGCAACTACGTCGAGGCCGTCTCCAAGGTGCTGGAGACGGCCTGAATGGCTCCCCCTTCGGGCCGACGCCTCTTCCGGTTCCCCTGGCGGACCGCGGCCCAGGTGGCGGCGGACGTGGACGAGGAGCTGAAGTTCCACCTCGACAAGGTCGCCCAGGAGCTGGCCGAAGAGGGCTGGTCTCCCGAGGCAGCGCGGGCGGAGGCCCGGCGCCAGTTTGGCGACCTGGAAGGGACACGGAAGTACTGCTGCGCGCTGGACGTGCGCAAGGAGAGGGAGATGAAGTGGATGGAGTCGTTGAGCGAGCTCCGGCAGGACCTTCGCTATGCCTTCCGGCAGCTCGCGAAGAGCCCCGGATTCACCCTGATCGTGGTCCTCACCCTGGCGTTGGGGGTGGGGGTCACGACCTCGATCTTCAGCGTCGTCAACGGCGTGCTCCTCCAGCCTCTCCCGTTTCCGGAGCCTGACCGGCTGGTCCGCGTCTATCCGCTGAGCGAGCAGGGAGAGCCGAGCGCCTTCTCCGTTCTCAACTTCCTCGACTGGCGCCGGCAGAGCCGCACGGTGGCGGCGGCCTCGTTGCTCGACACGGGTTCCGTGAACCTGACCGGGACCGGCGGCGAGCCCGAGCGCCTGGTCGGCGCCTGGGTCAGCCCGGAGCTCTTCTCCGTCCTGCGCGCGCCCCTGCTCACCGGCCGGAGCTTCGCGCCGGACGAGGACAAGCCCAAGGCCCCCAAGGTGGTGATCCTCTCCGAGGAGCTGTGGAAGCGCCGTTTCGGAGCCGACCGCGGCCTGGTCGGCCGCACCCTGAGCCTCAACGGCGAGCCCTACACGGTCATCGGCATCGCCGGCCGGAACCGTTGGCCCGCCAACGTGGATCTCTGGCTGCCCTTCCCGCTCAACGAGCAGACCCTCGATCCCAGGAACCGGGGTGCCATCTACCTTTCCGCGGTGGCGCGCCTCGCTCGCGGAGCCTCGCTCACCAGCGCCCGCGCCGAGGCGCAGACCATCGCCGCCCGCCTCGCGGCACAGTTCCCGGAGAAAAACACGGGGTTCCGGATGGATGTCTCGGGCATGCAGGAGCTCATGACCGGAGACGTCCGCACGCCGCTGATCATCCTGATGGGGGCCGTGCTCTTCGTTCTGCTCATCGCCTGCGTCAACGTCGCCAACCTGCTGCTGGTCCGTGCCGCGGGCCGGGAGAGCGAGGTGGCGGTCCGGACCGCGTTGGGAGCGGGACGGGGGCGGATCGTCCGGCAGCTCCTCACCGAGAGCGTGGTCCTGGCTCTCCTGGGCGGCGCCGCCGGCGCGGTGCTCGCCCTCTGGGCGACGCGGGCGCTCGTGGCGCTCGCGCCGGAAGGGACGCCGCGCCTCCAAGAGGTCGGAGTGGATTCCCCGGTGCTGCTGTTCACGTTGATCGTCAGCCTCGTCACCGGGGTCCTGTTCGGCCTGGCGCCGGCCATCCGGGCATCCCGGCCGGACCTGAGCTCCGTGCTCAAGGAAGGGACCCGTGGCACCCGGGGCCGGCCCGCCGTGCACGCCCGCAGTCTCCTGGTGGTGCTGGAAACGGCACTGGCCGTCATGCTCCTGGCCGGTGCCGGGCTCCTCCTGCGCAGCTTTGGCGAGCTGGTGCATGTAGATCCTGGGTTCGACCCGGAAAACGCCCTCACCTTCAACCTCGCTCCACCCTCGCCCAAGTATGAGGAGGACCCGCAGCTCCGGTCGCTGGCGAACGGGCTGATGGAACGGCTGGAGCGGCTCCCCGGGGTGGTCGCGGTGGGAGCCGCCTCGTTCGGTCAACCACTCGACGACAACGACTTCGTGATCAGCTTCAACGTGAAGGGCCGCCCCGAGCCGCCGGCCGGCCAGGAGCCCGCGATGCGGGTGGCCCTGGCGACCCCGGGCTACTTCAAGGCCCTGGGCCTGCCGCTCATCCGCGGCCGGTTCTTCACCGAGGCGGACCGCGAGGGCGCGGCCAGAGTCGCCCTCCTCACCGAAGCCGCGGCACGCAAGTACTTCCCGAACGAGGACCCGATCGGCAAGACCGTCCTCCTGGGCTGGCGCAGCAACGGCGTGCAGCGGGGCGGCGAGGTGGTCGGCATCATCGGCGACTTCAAGCAGTCGACCCTGGACCGCGAGGCCGACCCGCAGCTCTTCCTGCCGTACGATCAAGCGCCGCTGGACATCCTCACCGTGGTCATCCGGTCCACGGCCGACCTGGATACCGTGGCGGCCGCCGCCCGTACCCAGGTCCACGAAGTCGATCCCGATCTGCCGATCTACGAGCTCAAGACGCTGGAGGATCTGGTGTCGGCCTCCGTGGCCCAGCCGCGCTTCTACATGCTCCTTCTGGGCGGCTTCGCCGCGGTTGCCCTGGCCATGGCCGCCATCGGCATCTACGGCGTGATCGCGTACGCCGTGAGCCAGCGGCGGCAGGAGATCGGCGTGCGGATCGCCTTGGGTGCCACGCGGGACCGCGTGGTACGGATGGTCCTCCGCCAGGGACTCGTCCTGGCCCTTTCAGGCGCCGGCGCAGGCCTGCTCGGCTCCTTCCTTGCTACTCGCGGCCTGCGCTCTCTCCTCTATGAGGTCAGCGCGACCGATCCGATGACCTATGGCGTCGTGACTCTGGTGCTGGTGCTGGTGGCCGCCTTCGCCTCGTACCTGCCGGCTCGGCGGGCGGCGCAGACGGACCCGCAGTTGGCGTTGCGGGGGGAGGTGTAGAGGGGG
>CAXTNS010000775.1:1790-3078 GCA_964245465.1 uncultured Thermoanaerobaculia bacterium | reverse complement strand
GCCTGGGCATTTATGCCCGGGCGGGGGCCTGGCTCGACGAGATCGCCCCCTCTGGCCTCCGCCTCCTTTTCTTCGGCGGCAAAGGCGGCGTCGGCAAGACCACCTGCGCCGCTTCGGTCGCCCTCGCTCTCGCGGAGCAGCGTCCGGAGGACCGCATCCTCCTCCTTTCAACCGACCCCGCCCATTCCATCGCGGACGTCCTGGAGGTCCCTTTGGGAGACGACGAGCGGCCGGTGTCTGGAAATCTCCAGGCGCGGGAGCTGGACGCGGGACGCGCTTTCGCGGCTTGGCGAGACCGGCACGCCGAAAAGGTCGGCGAGGCCGTCGAGGCGTTCACCTCGGAGGGCGTCGGCGATCTGTTGGACCTGACCCCTCCCGGCCTCGACGAGCTGATCGCGCTCTCGACACTCCTGGACGCTGTGATTGACGGCGACCGTCCCTATGACCTCGTGGTGGTGGACACCGCGCCCACGGGCCACGCCCTGCGGCTCCTGGAAATGCCGGAGCTGGCGCTTTCCTGGGACCACTACCTCCTTTCCCTCCTCCTCAAGTACCGCGAGGCCGTGGGACTCGGCGACCTTGCCAGCGAATTGGTGACGCTCTCGCGCAGCCTGAAGCGCCTGGAGGCCTTGCTGCGCGATCCCACCCAGACCCGCTTCGTGGCCGTGACTCGCGCTGCTGAGCTGCCCCGCCGCGAGACGGTGCGCCTGCTGGAGGCCCTCGAAAAGCTCTCCATCGCCGTGCCCGCCGTCGTGGTCAACGCCCTCCCGCCCAAAGTGGCTCTACGGGAGCGCTTCGGCCGGTGCGCTATCATCAAAGCCCCTGCCGTGTTCCCACCGCCTCGCGGCGTCCGGCGACTTGCCGAGTGGGTGCGGACCTGGGAAAAAGTCAAAGAATGAGCGAAGCGACGTACCTCTACTGCCTCGTGCGTGCGGACCGGGAGCCCGGTCTGGCGGGTGCCCCTCCAGGCCTGCCCGGCTGCTCTCCACCCCGGGTGCTCGCCGCGGGCGGAGGGCTCTGGATCGTGGCCTCCACAGCTCCCCTGCCCCAGTACGGTGCCGAGGAGATCCAGAGCCGCCTCTCCGATCTCTCCTGGGTCTCGGACCGTGCCCTCACCCACGAGGCCGTCGTCGAGCACTTCACGGGGGCCGGGGCCGTGCTTCCCCTGAAGCTCTTCACCCTGTTCAGCTCCGGCGAGAGGGCCCTCGCCTACGTCCAGGACAACCGCGAGCGGATCGACCGTTCCCTCGACCGTGTGGCCGGCCAAGTCGAGTGGGGGGTGCGGGTC
>CAXTNS010000775.1:0-1780 GCA_964245465.1 uncultured Thermoanaerobaculia bacterium | reverse complement strand
GTGCGGGCCCTGGTGGAGCGGGGCATCCCGGTGCTCGGCCATCTCGGCCTCACCCCGCAGTCGGTCCACGCGCTCGGCGGCTATCGGGTGTAGGGACGCGACCCGGCCGCGGCGGACCGCCTGCTGGACGATGCCCGCGCCCGCGAGGTCCTCGTCAGGGAGATGGAGAGAGAGACCGGAAAGCCCTCAGGGGGTACGGCCTTCCTGCTGCGCAAGAAGCTGGAGCAGGACGCCTCCCGCGAGCTCGCCGCCCGGCTTCGCGCCGAGATGGACGAGACCTTCGCCGAGTTGGCCCAAGGCGCGGCCGAATCTCTTCGCCGTGAGCCGGCGGCCCCGCCGGAGCAGGGAGGCCGGCTGCTCCTCGACGCCGCCTTCCTCGTTCCCGCCGGAAAGTCCGACGACTTCGAGGCCCTCGTCGAGCAGTGTGCCGCCCGCCTCGCCCCCAGGGCTTGCGAAGTCACCCTGACCGGTCCCTGGCCGCCCTACCACTTCATTGAGGAGGCACGATGAGCCAGCCCGACGCCCTGGAGCTGCTCGAAGGTTCCGACATCTCCTTGCTCGATACGGTCGACCACTTGCTCAACAAGGGCGTCGTGTTGACGGGCGACGTGGTCATCGGCCTCGCCGGGGTGGACCTGATCTACCTCCGCCTCTCGGCCGTCCTGTGCGCCGCCGACCGCATCCTGTCCAGGAAGGAAGAGTGACGGTCTACCTCTACGCCCTGGTGGACGGAGAGCCCTCAGGGCCGCTCGGCGAAGGCTTCGCGGACGAGCCGCTCCGTCTCGTCCGTTGCGGCGGTTTCGCGGCCGTGGTGGGCGACCTCGATCAGAAACCCCAGCCGGACCGCGACATCCTCCAAGCGCAGGACGCCGTGGTGCGCCGCCTGGCCGAGATCTTCACCGCCCTGCTGCCAGCCCGTTTCGGAGAATCCTTCGCGGATGAGACGGTCCTGATCGATCGGATCGTCAACCGGGCCTCCGGGATCTCCGAGTCCCTGGCCCTCGTCCGCGGCTGCGTGCAGATGACGCTCCGCGTCTTTGGCGACTCCGAGCCCGCGGCGGAAGCATCGGAAGAGCTCGCCGGAGGACCCGGCACCCGTTATCTCGAAACCCGCCGGCGCGAGCACGAGCGGTTGCGGTCCCTGCCCGAGATCGATCCTCTCCGCGAGGCCCTCCGCCCTCTGCTGCGCGCCGAGCGGATCGAACGAAGGGAAAACGGTCGCCTGCTCGGCACCGCCTACCATCTGGTTCCCCGGGAAAGGACCGGTGCCTACCTCGCCACTCTCGAAGAAGCGGGCGAGCGCATCGGCGGCCGGCGCATCTCCGCCAGCGGTCCCTGGCCACCCTACGCCTTTGGCCCGGAGACCCCGGAGAACGCTCCGTGAGCCAGAGCGACGCCGTCCGCCTGGAGATCGAAGAGCTCGACGCCCTGCGCACCGAGATCGAGCGCCAGGCCGCCGCCGTGGCGCCCCGCTGGAACGCCGACCCGGAAGAGGTCCAGAAGTCCGTGGCCCGGCTGATCCTGGCCCTGGTCGAGTTCCTGCGCAAGCTGATGGAGAAGCAGGCCATCCGCCGCATGGAAGCCGGCACCCTCACCGAAGAGGAAGTCGAGAACGTCGGCCTCGCCCTGATGCGCCTCGAAGAGACCCTCCACGACATCGCCGGCCGCTTCGGCCTCACTCCGGACGAGCTGAACCTGGACCTGGGGCCTTTAGGTAAGCTGATCTGAAGGACATCAACGACGAAAAGGACATCAAGGACCCAAGACCACAGGACAATGA
>CAXTNS010000774.1:943-3084 GCA_964245465.1 uncultured Thermoanaerobaculia bacterium | reverse complement strand
CACCCAGGCTGGGAGCGATCCAATTCTCGTTGTAGACCACGAAAAGGTCCGCGCCCGGCTTGTAGATCCAGTTGAAGCGCAGGTTGAGCGAGACCAGGTCGGCCAGGTCGTTGTACTGGATGAACGCGTTGGTCGAGAAATTCGGCGACAGCGACAGGCTCAGGCGCTGGCGCCAGACGTCGGCCGTGAACGAGCCCGCCAGCAGGTCCACGTCGTCGCGGCTCCACCGCGTCTCGGCCCGGAAGTACCGGCTGGTGCGCAGGCCCAGGGTGATGACACTCGAAACCCGGTCGCCGTCATAGAACTCCCCCGTGAGGACCGAGCCGGTGATGAAGACCGGGCGATACGGGTTGGTCGCCCAGGTGACGCCGACGTCGTTGAAGTCGTGCTCGCCGATCGGGATCCTGATACCGGGCTGGATCTGGAACGGCACGTCGAGCCGCTCCCGGTTGACGTCCACGAAAAACTGTGCCTGGTCCTCTGTATTGAGCACGAATCCGAACAGGTCGAAGCGGCTGGAGAACGATTCCAGCCGGTCTTCGAGATCGGTGATGAACAGGGCCTGCGCGTCGAGCAGCAGGCTGCGCAGGCCCTTGGCCTTCGGCCGCGGCTTCCAGATCACGGTCGGCGCGTAGCGGCGCACGCCGCCGCGCTGCAGGAAGCCGACCTGGGGATCGAACTGCTCACCGATCTCCATCGCCTCCATCCCCCACAACCAGTTCTGGCCGCTCCACACCGCCGAAGCGCCGCCCGCGTGGTCCGACACACCGGGGTCTTGGCTCTCGGTGTAGAACGTGTTGACGTTGAGCTTCGGCAGCGGATACAGGTCCGCGTCCACACCGTAGACGTGGTTGGAGTCGCCGACGTCCCGGTCGCGATTGGTGAAAATCATCCCCACCGACGAGCGTTGGCCGACGTTGCGCTTGACGCGTACGACGCCCCAGTTGTCCTCCGGGATTCCTCCCAGGACGCCGCTGCGCGACTGCCCCAGCGACTCCGTTGCCACGTCGAGCAGGCCGAAGCTCCAGTCGTTCACCCGGCCGGTCAGGCGTGTGCCCCACTGGACCGGAACCGGCGTGCCGTTGGGCGCGATGCCGATGCGGCGCGAAAAGAACAGCTTGAGCGGCGGCGTGCCCCCCAACTGGCTCGGCGGCACGACCTCGAAAATGCCGGCGTTCTCCAGGAAAAACTCTCGTTTCTCGTCAAAAAACAGCGAGAAACGCGTCAGGTTCACCTGCTGGTCGTCCGCCTCGGCCTCGGCGAAATCCGTGTTGTACGTCAGGTCGAGCGCCAGACCTCGGTTGATCGCCCACTTCACGTCCGCACCGAGGTCCGCCTGGTCGTCGGTGGCACCGGTCGTATTGAATTCCGTACGCGAGCCCACGGTGAACGGCTTGATTCTCAGATTGAGACCCGGCTCGATGCCGCGCAGGCCCGTCAGGTGGCCGGCACGCGACATTCGTGTGATATTGGCGTCACGGCCCACCTGCACCCAGTAGGACTGTTCGGCCTTACGGGCGACCAGCCGGCGCACGTTGAAACCCCAGGTGTCCGAGCTTGGATCGAACCGCAGGGTGGTGAAAGGGATCGCCATCTCCGACGTCCAGCCGTCCGCGGTAATGCGCGAAGCAGCCGTCCAGACGCCGTCCCAGTCGCTGTTGAGCTCGCGCCCCTCGTTGGTGGACAAGGCATCCAGCAGGGCGCCGTTGGGATTGGTCTCCAGGAAATAGGCGTTCCGGTGGTCGTGGAACGTGTCGATCACCACGATCACCGAATCGTCCCGGAAGAGCCGGCCGTCATACTCCATCTCCTTGGCCACGATCCCCTCGGGTTTGGAATCGAAACAACGCAACCCGATGTACAGCGTGGTGGGTGTGTAGACCACCATGAATTCCGTGCGCTCGGTAGCCGGCTCCTCCGGCTTCTCCCGCTGCGTGAAGCCGCTCGCCACCTGCGCCCGCGACCACACCTCCTCGTCGAGCCGGCCGTCCACCTGGATGGGCTCGGTAACCGGCAGCGCTTCCAGGGTGAGGGTGGGCCTGTCGTGCTGCGCGGCGGACGCCCGCGCCACCACGCAGCCGGCGGCGAGCAGGAGCGCCACCACCAGGCGGCGCTGGTGGATCCTTCGCAGCAATGTCGAC
>CAXTNS010000774.1:0-933 GCA_964245465.1 uncultured Thermoanaerobaculia bacterium | reverse complement strand
GAACCTCCGGTCATGGATCTCCTCACGGCACTCTTTGGGAGCACCCGGAACCCTAAGTTGAACATTCCCCCCCGGTTAATTCGTATGAATCAAGAACAGATGGCGTACTGGCAAGTTCCAAATGGCCAACTGACAATGCGCTGATTGATGCTAGCATACGAGCT
Source organism: uncultured Thermoanaerobaculia bacterium (assembly GCA_964245465.1). Lineage (GTDB taxonomy): Bacteria > Acidobacteriota > Thermoanaerobaculia > Multivoradales > UBA5704 > DATARR01. The sequence continues at coordinate 769 of CAXTNS010000774.1, read as the reverse complement.
TGATCGAAGAGCAAACTTGGCGATGGCCTAACATTCATTGGTTACGGCTCAAGGAGGAAGGATGTCCAAGATCATTCTCGTCGTCGGCGCCACGGGCAATTACGGCCAGCCCGCCGCTTGGCAATTGAGCAAGGACGGATTTGACGTGCGCGTCTACACTCGCCGGCGGGAGAAGGCGGTTCAGAAATTCGGCGAAGCGTTCCCCATCTTCGAAGGCACCCTCGAAGACGACGGCGCTCTGCGCGAGGCGCTCCAGGGCTGCTACGGCGTCCACGTCAATTTGCGCGGTTGGTGGAAGCAACGGAGCCACGACCAGGTCGAGCACCGCGGCACGGCCAACGTCGTGCGGCTCGCCAAGGAGGCAGGCGTGCAGCGGCTCACCTACCTTTCGGACGTCCATGCCTGCGAGGAGTTCTCCTCCCTTCCTCACCTCAAGGCCAAGATCGACGCCGAGAAAGTGATCCGTGAGAGTGGCATTCCCTATGCCATCTTCGCCTGCAGCTTCTTCATGGAGAACGCCCATCACCTGGAAAAGGGGGACGTCATCCGCGTCCCGGTGATGAAACAGCCCTATCACTACCTCGCCGCAGCCGATTACACCCGCATGCTTTCCAAGGTCTATCAATTGCCGGAAATGCCCAACCGGCGTTTCAACGTCTATGGGCCCGAAGCGATACCGGCTCACGAGGCCACCCGGGAGTTCTGTTCGATCGTGCGGCCCAACACCCGGATCATCCCCGTGCCGATCTGGGCCGCGGCGATCTACATG
>CAXTNS010000773.1:0-3086 GCA_964245465.1 uncultured Thermoanaerobaculia bacterium | reverse complement strand
GGGACCGGGCGGCCAGCAGGGCCGCCGCCGCGAGCAGCAGGGCGTTGGCGACGACGGGGCCGCGCACCGGGGCGGCGCGCACGAACGGGGCGATCACCAAGGCGTAAAGCGGCGGCTTGCCGTAGACCAGACGGTCGCTACCCTCGCGGCTCTGGAGAATGAGCCCCTCGGGAGGCACGCCCCAGTGGGAGACGAAGCGGTCGTAGTCCTGGCGGGTGTAGGCGAGATCGAAATCCCAGGCGAGGCTGGCGGCCTGCATGGCGTAGGTGGCCTCATCGCCCAGCAAAGGAAGTTTGGCGCGGTCGAGCCGCACGGCGCCGATGAGGGTGGCGAGGAGCAGGAGGACCAGGGCGGCCCAGCTCACGATTTCCCCAGGACTTCTGGAAATCAACCGGCTGCGTTTCAGATCCACTGTTCCCACAGGGGACCCCCCAGGAGGGAGAGGCTGCGGCCGCCGACGAGGTGGGGCTCGACGGAGAGGAAGATCGGGCCGAGCGGGCGCCGGATATGGGTCTCCAGCCAGACCTCCTCCCCCGGCGCGAGGTCGTGCGGCAGGGCGAGCCAGGCGGGCTCTTCGATGAGGTCCCAGAGGTGGTCGCGCTGGATCTTGAGGACCACGGAGATGCTGCCCGGGCCGCGCTCGCTGGCCAGCCAGCGAGCGCCGCTGGTGTTGCGCAGGCGGATGCGGAGACGGCGGCGCTCGCCCTCGGGCCACGGCAGCTCCGCGCCCTGGACCTCGATCTCCCCCGGCAGGCGCCACCAGCCGATGCTGGACCCGGGCGGCAGCTCGGGCCGACCTCCGGGGTCGTCCCCCGGCGGCTCCAGCTCCGCGAACTCACGGCAGGCCTCGACCACGGACCGGGCCGAGAGGGCCGGGTCGTGCCGCAGGCGTACGTGCTCGCGGGCGGCGCGGCCCCTGGCCTGGAGCCGGCCAGGCTGGGACAGCAGCTCGCGCAACAGTCCAGCCAGGGCCTCGGGCTCCTCGTCCCCCAACGGCACCCGCAACGCGACCTCCGGGGGCAGATCGCCGAACTGGGCATAGTCGGAGACGATGGCGGGCCGGCCCGCGGCGAGCACCCGCAGCAGCGAGGCCGAGGTCTCGCCAGCCGAGGGGTAGCGGAGGTTCAGGCACAGGTCCACGGCGGCAATGGCGGCCTCGAATTCTTCGAAGGGCACGAAGCCCAGCACATGGACGCGGTCCGCCACCCCGGCCCGCGCGGCCTCGCCTTCGAGATCCATCACGGACGCCGCCTCTCCCACGATCAGGAGATGGACCTGTTCGAGCCCCGGCGCGGCCAGGGCCTTCACGGCCGAGCCCGTGCGCTTGATGGGCGTCTGGAAGCCGAAGGAGCCGATCACGGGCTGGTCCAGAGGCAATCCAAACCGCTCGCGCAGGGCTCGGCCCGCGGCCTCATCCGCCTCCGGCGGCAGGGGTATGCCCATGGGCACGGGCCGCACGGGTACGCCGAGGTCTTCTTCTTCGAGATAGGACGCCGCCCATTCGCTGTGCACGAGAACGCCCCGCTGGCGGCGCAGCAGAGCGCGGTGGGCCGGCAGGCTGAAGAGGGGCGCGTTCCCCCACGCGTTCCACCGCTTCGCCAGAGCGGCGGCCTCGCCGATCCAGCCATGGTCGCGCGTCAGGCGGTCCTTGTAATCCCAGAAAGAAGAGGGCTCCTGGCGCCCCAGGGTCAGATCCTGAAGCAGGTGGTGGAGGACTACGTCGTGAAGCGTGAGCACGCCCGGCAGGCGCAGGGCGAGGTCCAGCACACCCGCGTGGTACCGGTTGTTGCCCATCTGGTAGAGGGGCAGCCGGCCGCCCGCGCCCGTCTCCGAGGCCGGCGCCATGGGCCAGCGGCACTCGATCTCGGGATCGAGGGGAAGGTCCGGCAGGCGGATCAGGCGGACGTCCGCGAGGGCCGCCAGATGCGGCAGGAGGTCGACGCTGTAGTCGGCGATGCCGGAACGGACGGGGGGGCGGGGGGAGACGTAGTCGATTCTCACCGAGGCCCCCCTCCCGGACCCCTATACGTCCAGATCATCCTTCTCCGTCGCCATCTGCCCCTTCAGATACGCCTCGATGAAGGGATCGACGTTGCCGTCGAGCACGCCGTCGGCGTCGCCCACGGAGGCGCCGGTGCGGTGGTCCTTGACCATGCGGTAGGGCTGGAGGACGTAGCTCCGGATCTGGCTCCCCCAGGCGTTGTCCATCTTCTTGCCCTCGCGCTCCGCCTGCTCGGCCGCCCGCTTCTGCATCTCCCGCTCGTAGAGGCGCGAACGGAGGATCTTCAGAGCCATCGCGCGGTTCTTGATCTGACTGCGCTCGTTCTGGCAGGAGACCACGATGCCGGAAGGCAGGTGGGTCATGCGGATGGCGGACTCGGTCTTGTTGACGTGCTGGCCGCCCGCGCCTGAGGAACGGAAGGTATCGATTTTCAGGTCCTTGTCGAGGATCTCGATCTCGACGGTGTCGTCCACCTCGGGGAGCGAATCCACCGAGGCGAAGGAGGTGTGGCGCCGTGCCTGGAAGTCGTACGGGCTGATCCGCACGAGCCGGTGCACGCCGTGCTCGCTCTTGAGGTACCCGTAGGCGTAGGGGCCGCGGATGGCAAAGGTGGCGCTCTTGATGCCCGCTTCTTCACCGTCCTGCCGGTCGAGCATCTCGACCGCGTAGCCATGCTGCTCGCCCCATCGCAGGTACATGCGCAGCAGCATCTCGGCCCAGTCCTGCGACTCGGTGCCGCCGGCGCCGGGGTGGATGGCGAGGATAGCGTTCTTGTCGTCGTCCGGACCCGAGAGCTTGAGCTGCAGCTCGAGCTGGCCGAGCTCGCCCTGGAGACGCTCCATGAAGCGGTCGAACTCGGGGTCGGCCTCACCCTCGTCCAACAGCTCGCGCCAGGTGGCGAGCTCGTCGGAGTCGGAGCGGAGCTGGTTCAGGGTCTTGAGGCGCTTCTCGATCTCGCGGCGCTTCTGGAGGATCTGGGCGTTCCGGGACGGGTTGTCCCAGAAGCCGGCTTCCTGCATCTGGTGGTCGATCTCGGACAGCTCGCGCTCCAGGTCAGCGCCCTCAAAGATACCCCCGGAGGCTG
>CAXTNS010000772.1:301-3086 GCA_964245465.1 uncultured Thermoanaerobaculia bacterium | reverse complement strand
CTTCAGCGTGGGCTTCGACGCAAGCAAGCTCGACAGCGCCTGCCAGCCCCGCAATGACATCCTCACCCCATAGCCCTGCTTCTCAAGCCGGGTGGTCCTCAGGACTGCCCGGCATTCGCTCATCCGCCCCTGCTACAATCCCCGCCAGATGAGAGATTTAGCCGTCGCCGCCGAGGGTCTGACCAAGGTCTACAAGGTCTATGCGACGCCCTGGGACCGTCTCGGCGAGCTGGTGACCCGCCGGCGCCGCCACCGGGAGTTCCGGGCTCTGGAGGGCGTGACGTTCCGCCTGCCCAAAGGCGAGGGATTGGCTCTCATCGGCGAGAACGGCGCCGGCAAGAGCACCCTGCTCAAGATCCTCGCGGGCATCACGGCGCCGACCACGGGGAGCGCCGAGGTGCGGGGCAAGGTGGCCTCCATCCTGGAGCTGGGCTCCGGGTTTCATCCTGAATTCACCGGCCGCCAGAATATCGTGCTGAACGCCGCCATGCTGGGCCTCTCCGAGGAGGAACTCCGGCTGAAGATGCCCGACATCGTCGGATTCAGCGAGCTGGGCGAGTTCATCGACCAGCCGGTCAAGACCTACTCGACGGGCATGGCCATGCGCCTGGGATTCTCCATCGCCACCCAGGTGGACCCCGAGGTGCTGATCATCGACGAGGCGCTGTCGGTGGGGGACGGCTACTTCCAGAAGAAGTGCATGGACCGGCTCCGCCTGTACGTGGAGTCGGGAGGCACGCTGCTGTTCTGCTCGCACGCCATGTACTACGTGTCGGTATTCTGCCAGCGCGCGCTCTGGCTCCGGCATGGACGCACGGAGGCGCTCGGCCCGGTGTCCGAGGTGGTGCGGGAGTATGAGAACTTCCTGGTCGCCAAGAGCGCGGAGAGGATCGAGAACGCCAGGGTGGACGAATCCGTCTCGTCCGCCCGTCCGGCCCGCATCGTCTCCGCGCGCCTGATCGATCCTCGCAAGGACGCTCTCTACGAGCCCGGCGAGCCCTGGGAGCTGGAGGTGGAGTGGGAATCGGTCGAGCCACGGCTGGCGTTCCATCTGGGGGTGGGCATCAACCGTTCCGACGGCATCGAGGTGTGCTCGTTCGCGTCCCACCTGGATGGGATTCCACCGGTGACCGGGCAGCGGTCCTACACGGCGCGCCTGGCGATCCCCAGCCTGCCTTTGGTCAAAGGGGAGTTCACCCTATATATTTTCCTCATGGATGAAGAGGGGCTGCACAGCTACGACCAACGGATCCTGGAGCGGGCGTTCACCGTTCACAGCCCGTCGTACGTCTTCGGGCTGGTCCAGGTGGAGCACGCCTGGAGCTCCGACGCCCGGAGCGATTCGTCCGTAAAAAGGAGCGCATGATCAAGACCGCCAGCCTGCCGGTGTTCGCCGGCCCTCTCGTACGTCCCGTTGCGGCGCTCCAGTTGAACCCGTTCCTCCACGTGGGGGAAGACCGGGTCTACAACCCGCTGACCGACCGCCTGATCCTGACGGGTGAGCCCGGTTACGACAGCCTGAGGAGCGCGCTCGCCGAGGGGGTGCCCCCGGATCTCCTGGAGCCGGAGGACCGCGCGCGGCTGGCGGAAGGGGGCTGGCTGATGCCGGCCGAGACCGAGCCGGCCAAGGAGTTCCGGCTCAAGGTCGTCTCCCTCGAAGCGCACACGGTGTGCAACCAGTCCTGCTACTTCTGCCCGGTGGCGATCGCCCCCCGGGAGGACTACTTCATGCCCACTCCGCTCTATGAGCGGATCGTGGGCGAGCTGGCCGCGTTCCGGGACACGATCGAAGCGGTCTTCATGATCAACTACAACGAGCCCACGGCGGACAAGCGGTTCGTCGACCAGGTGCGGACGATCAAGGCGGCGGGGCTGCCGCCGGCCGTCCTCACCAACGGCACGGGTCTGACGCCGGGCCGGATCGACGAGTTGGTCGCCATGGGAGGGCTCCGGTACCTCTCGATCAACATCTCGACCCTGGACCGCGAACGCTACAAGCGCGAGCGGGGAGGGGATCACCTGAAGGCGGTCCTCCGCAATCTCGACCATGCCCGGGACAGGCCCGTGGCCAAGACCATGGAGATGGTCGTCCTGGGCACGGGCAACGACGAGCACAGGCGCGACTTCGAGGAGATCTCCCAGCTCTTCGCCGGCAGCCGCTTCGACGTGAAGTACTACGAGGTGATGGACCGGGCGGGGTACCTCCAGATCGGCCACAAGCCGTCCACGCGGAACCGCCGCCTGTGCGGCTGCGCCAACGTGGGCTCGCGCCCGCTCCAGCACATCCACATCACCCCCCAGGGCAAGTGCGTGCTCTGCTGTGAGGACTACGACGGCAAGTACGTGGTGGGCGACCTCACCCACGAGAGCGTCCACGAGGTGCTGACCGGGCCGGCCCTGGCCATGATGCGGCGCTGGGTCTACGGCCTGGAGGACGCTCCCAAGGACTTCATCTGCAACGGCTGCACGTTCGCTCTCACCCGTCCCGCCTAGGCCCGGAGGCTTTTTTCTTTGTTTTTTCGGCTCAAACAATGTTTGACGGCTTCAAACATTGTTTTTTGCCGCCAAACATTGTTTGGGCCGCCGAAACAATGTTCCACGGGAAGAAACAGCGTTCCAGTGGGAAAAAACGATGTTTGAAGCCGCCGGACATTGTTTTTTCCCCTGGAACATTGTTTCAGCGGCTTTTTCATGAATCTCGCGGTTGTTCTCGTCCATTACCATACGCCGGAGCTCGTTTCGGCGGCGGTGGAGGCTTTACAGGCTGAAGTCTCTGATCTGGACG
>CAXTNS010000772.1:0-291 GCA_964245465.1 uncultured Thermoanaerobaculia bacterium | reverse complement strand
GCCTGCCGGTCCAGCGGATCGATCCGGGCTCGAATCTTGGCTATGCCGGCGGAGTCAACCTGGGAGTCGCGAGGTCGACGGCGGAGCTGATCCTGCTGATGAATCCTGACGTGATCGTCCTGCCGGGCTGCGTCCCCGCCCTGCTCGACAGCCTGCGGGAAGGCGCCGCCGTGGCCGGTCCCCGCTTCTATTGGGACCGCGGCCAGCGTCTGGTTCAGCCGCCCTCCGAGGTCCGCGCCCGGCGCGAGGAGCTGATGACGCTGCTCGCCAGCCGCGGCCCGTGGTGGGCGG
>CAXTNS010000771.1:0-3094 GCA_964245465.1 uncultured Thermoanaerobaculia bacterium | reverse complement strand
ATCTGCTGGCGCTTGCCTTTCATCATGGCGGCCGGCTGGCGACCTTCGACCGCACGATCCCACTGAGATCCGTGACGGGCGCCAAGCCTGAGCATCTGGCAGTCGTAGAGGCTTAGAGAGCTCGCAGGGGCACGGCGCCCCGATCCCCTGTACAATGTCGCCCCTTCGGGCTGCGAAAGGCCCGATCCCGATCGGAGGACCCCATGCGCTGGAGCCGTTACTACCTGTTTACCACCCGCGAGGTGCCGAACGACGCCGAGGTGATCAGCCACCAGCTCATGGTGCGCACCGGCATGATCAAGAAGGTCGCGGCCGGCATCTACACCTATATGCCGTTCGGCTGGCGGAGCCTCCAGAAGTTCATGGCCATCGTCCGCCGGGAGATGAACGCGGCCGGCGCCATCGAGGTGATGATGCCCGCCATCCAGCCCGCCGAGCTGTGGATGGAGTCCGGCCGCTGGGAGCGCTATGGCAAGGAGCTGCTGCGCATCAAGGACCGCCACGAGCGGGACTTCGTCTTCGGCCCCACCCACGAGGAGGTCATCACCGACGCCGTGCGGCGGGACGTCAAGAGCTACCGCCAGCTCCCGTTCAACCTCTACCAGATCCAGACCAAGTTCCGGGACGAGATCCGCCCCCGCTTCGGCCTCATGCGCGGACGCGAGTTCATCATGAAGGACGCCTACTCCTTCGATGCCACGGTCGAGGGCCTCGACGTATCCTATGAAGCCATGCGCGCCGCCTACTGCCGCATCTTCGAGGCCTGCCATCTCGACTACACCATGGTCGAAGCGGATGTCGGCACCATCGGCGGCTCCGCCTCCCACGAGTTCATGGTCGTGGCCGAAACGGGGGAGAGCGACGTCGTCCGCTGCCTCAACTGCGGCTACGCCGCCAACGTCGAGCGCGCCGAGACCAAAAGAAGCGAAGAGGGAGGCGAGGCCTTCCCGCAGCAGGACATGCAGGAAGTAGCGACCCCCGGCAAGCACGCCGTGGAAGACGTGGCCCGCTTCCTCAAGGTGGCGCCCAAGCGGCTGGTCAAGACCCTCATCTACGAGACCGAGAAGGGCCTCGTGGCAGCCCTCGTGCGCGGTGACCGGGAAGTCAACGAGGTCAAGCTCCAGAACCACTTCGACGTCCAGCATCTGAACCTGGCGAGCGAAGAGAAGGTGCGGGCGGCCACCAACGCCCCCGTGGGCTTCGCCGGTCCCGTGGGACTCAAGGACGTCCCCATCGTGGCCGACATCGGGGTGAAGGGGATGACCAACTTCGTCACCGGCGCCAACAAGGCCGACGCCCACCTCACGAACGTCAACTGGGGCCGGGACGTGGACCTCTCCGACTTCACCGACCTGATCCTCGTCACGGGAGGCGATCCCTGCCCCCGCTGCGACGGCAAGCTCGAGCTCTTCAAGGGCATCGAGGTGGGGCACATCTTCAAGCTGGGCACCAAGTACTCGGAGAAGCTCGGCTGCGTCTTCACCGACGAAGCGGGCGAGGACAAGCCCATGATCATGGGCTGCTACGGCGTCGGCATTGGCCGCACCGTGGCCGCCGCCATCGAGCAGAACCACGACAAGGACGGCATCATCTGGCCCCGCCCCTTGGCCCCGTTCGAAGTCCTGGTGATCGCCGTCAACCCCGAGGACGAGACCGTCCGCAAGACGGCCGAAGATCTCTACGGCCGGCTCCTGGAGAAGGGGATCGAGGTTCTCTTCGACGACCGCGACGAGCGCCCGGGCGTCAAATTCAAGGACGCCGATCTCATCGGCATTCCTGTCCGCGTCACCGTGGGCGCCAAATCCCTGGCGGACGGCAAAGTCGAGGTTTCTTTGCGCCGCGACCGGGAGAAACACCTGGTTTCGCCGTCGGACGCCGTGGGAAAGGCGATCGAGCTGTTAGGCTGAGCTTTTACCCCATTTCAGGGGCGCGGTCTCCCTCCGCGCCCCTGAAACAGCCTCCCGTTCCCTTTTTTCCGCGAAAAAACCGCTGAAACATTGTTTCTTCGGCTCAAAAAATGTTTGAAGCCGTGAAACAATGAAAAACGGGCTCAAACATTGTTTGGCGCTCTGGAACAATGTTTGAAGCCGCCAAACATTGTTTTTTCCGTTCAAACATTGTTTCACGGGAAAAAACAATGAAAAAGCCGCCGGGAGGCGAAGCGGCACGCCTTAGCCGAGCTGCTCGGCAAGCGCGACGATGATGCCCTCAGGACCGCGGATGTAGGCTAGCCGGTACGTGTCCTCGTAGTTCATTTCGCCAATGAGCTCGGCCCCGTGGGCGCGCATGCGCGCAACGACAGCGTCGATGTCCTCGACGGCGAACATGACGCGACGGATGCCCAGCGTGTTCATCGGCGCGTCCACGGGCCCAAACCGGACCGCGTCGGGCGTGTGGAACTTGTCCAGCTCAATGCCCTGCCCATCGGGAGTCCGCATCATCGCGAGGGTGGCCCGGACATCCTTGAGCCCGATCAGGCTCCCGACCGAAGGTCCTTCGACGGTCGTCTCGCCCTCGAGCTTGAGGCCCAGCTCGATGAAGAACGCCTTGACGGCTTCGAGATCGTCGACAACGATGAGGACGTTGTCCATCCGTTGAATCGTCATATCCTTCCTTCCCTCTCTTCACTGCTGATGCCCGTACTTGCCGCGATGCCCTGGCAACGTCCGCGGTCACTTCGCCAGCCTCTCCGCATGGAACGTCCGAATGACGACTCTGCCACGCCCGCTAGATGCCAACGGAACGCCGGCCTTTTCAATCGCCGCGGCGATCAGCGCCTCAACATCCGGATGCGCCAATTGACTGACAGCCTCCACCGGGATGAAGCGGACTTGCTTGCCCGATCCCTTCAGCAGCTTCTTCGGGTCGGGCAATTGAGGTCCATTCATGAAGTATAGACGCATGCCGTCGGGACGCGCGGAGGTTGAGACGATCGCATCCGTGGGGTGCTCCGTCGACGAATACGTGATGACAAAGAAGGTGCGGTAGTCGTACACCAGCTCGTTGGCAGCCGGCAATCTCTTGCGCACGGCAGACCGGACCGAGCGGATGAGCCTCTGGGTCTTGAGATCGAACATCTCGATGAGGGATCGCA
>CAXTNS010000770.1:0-3100 GCA_964245465.1 uncultured Thermoanaerobaculia bacterium | reverse complement strand
GCGACGGCGACATGGTGCCTCTGCCGGGCGGGCGCAAGGGCCTTGCGGTTTCCCCATGGGTATGGGTGGCGGGGGGTGTTCTGCTGGCGGGGCTCGCCATGGCCTGGTTCTGGCGCAAGAAAACAGTCTCCTGATTTTTCTTCGTCCCCCGTGAGGGGATCGCCCCCTCTCCTTCGTTCCATGACTCGTGCAGGCGTAGAAAACGATTACACAGTCTGGAACATATAGGAGAGATCGCAATGCAAGTCGAACAGTCCGGCGTCAGCGGTCAGTTCCCTCTGGCCACCACCAACACCGTGACGGAGACGCAGATCGCCCTGGGTTACGAGGTCACCGTCGCCTACTCCGTTACGCCTGAAGAGATCTACGCGGGCCCTCCGACCAGTGCCCCGCCCAAGGATCTTCCTAAAGCGTGACCTTATCAACGAATCTATTTTCAAAACTTGGAGGCATAAATCATGAACCTGCAGATCATCGGCACGAACGTTGCGTTTGACTTCCCGCTCCAGGCGACCGGCAACAACTCTGTCAAGGAGGTCTTGTTCCAGCCGATCAGCGAGAAGCTCCAGTACAAGATCGAGGTCTCCTACATCGTCAAGCCCACCTCGGCCTCTCAGGCTCAGAAGTGACAGCGGCCCCCGCGGCGGGTGGCCCTCCTTGCGAGATCAGTTAAACTTCGCGGGATGGCCGCCCGCCGCACGCTGGTTGCTTTCCTTTTGACGTCTGCCCTGGCTCCGGTCCGCGGGTGGGGTGGCGGCGCGGAGCTCGCCGCGTGCGCGGCCCACTTCGCTTCCGACCCGGAGTCGGAGGAATCGGCGAAGTGCTTCCACCAGGCCGGTCAGGGGTCGGGTGCCCAGGAGCCGGCGATCCGCCGCCTGGAGGAGCTGCGGACCCGCTATCCCGGACGGCCCTGGCTCCTCTTCTATCTCGGGCATTTGCGCTGGACCGATCCAGCCCAGAGCGAGCGGCTGTTCCAGGAAGCGGCCGATCTGTTCGCGGTCCGGGAGGACGCCCGGGGCGAGATTCTCGCGAGAGACAGCCACGCGCTCTCTCTGATGCAACTGAGCCGGCCTGAGGAGGCGGATCGCGAGGTGGCCCGAGCCGTCCAGGTCGCCGGCAAGTCGGCTGATCCAGCCCTCATCCTGCGCGCCCAGCTCCTCGAGGCCCGCCACCTCTTCTCGCAGAAACGGGACATGGAGCGTGTCTATTACCTGGCCCGCCGCGCGGAAGCCGCCGTGTTCCCGGGAGCGGACTACGGCAAACAACGAGACTGCCTGCTCCTGCTCGGCAACGTCAGTCTGGTTCTCGGCAAGATCCACGAGGCGCGCGACGCCTTCCGCCGCCTCGCCCGGATCGCCAACGGGTCCGGCGACCGCTTCGCGGAGGCCACGGCGAGCTACAGCCTGACCCGCTCTCTGATGGACGAGATGGCCGAGCTGCCGGCGGAGCGGGTCCGCCGCGAGGCCCTCGCCTCGGCCCGACAGGCTCTGGCGGCGGCCGAGGCCGCGGGCCACAGGAGCGTCGAGGCCAAGGCGCACCTGGTGCTCGGCATGCTGTCTCCGAACCCGGAATCGAGCGGCCACCTGGAGCGTTGTGCCGAGACGGCTCCGGCGCCCATCGACAGGAGTTATTGCCTGGAGCTCCTGGCCCGGCGCGTGGCGGACCCTGAACGCGCTACGGCCCTGGTGGAGCAGGGCCTGGCTCTGGCGAAGGAAAACGGGGACCCGGACGGCCTCGCCGCCGCCTGGCGCGAGCGGATGCGCATGGCTTGGCGGACCGCCCCGCCGGAGCGGGCGGCTCTGGACTCGTGGTCGGCCCTCCAGACCATCGAGGCCGTGCGCGAGTCGCGGAGCGGCCCCACTTCGCCCGAACAGTTGGCTTCGGGGTCTGACGACTACTACTGGCTCTCGGGCCGACTGTTCGAAACGGGAGGCGGGGAGTTGACAGACCGGGCCTTCGAAGTGACGGAGCGCATGCGGTCCCGGGCGTTGCTCGGCGCTCTGGAGGCCGCCCGGGCCCGGCCGGCCGAGACCGAGGAGACCTTACATCTGAGAGAACGACGGGCTGCCACGCTGGGGGAGATCGCCGGGATCCAGCGCCACCTGCTCGATCCCGGAGTGCCGCCCTGGGAGAAGGCCGAAGCCCGGCACGAGCTCGAACGGCTGGAATTGGAGGAAGCCGACCTCCGGCACCAGCTCGCCCAGGCGAGCCCCGCCTTCTCCTCCCTGCTCCGGCCCGGCCTCGTCTCCCTCCATGCCTTGCGGCGCGTCCTCGACCCCGACGAGGCCCTGCTCTCCTTTCAGATCGCCCCCTGGAAGGACCTGACCGGCGATTTCGGCGGCGGCTCCTGGCTGCTCGCCGCCACCCGCGGCTCCACCCGGCTCTACCGTCTGATGGACCGCGCGGAGTTGCGGCCGACGGTGGCCTTGCTCACGGCTCTCTTCGAAGCGCGGAGCGGCGCGGAGGCCGCGAGCTGCGTGGGGCTCTACCGTGCCCTGCTCGCGCCGGCCCTGCGCGACCTCCCGCCCGGGATCCGGCGCCTGATCATCATCCCCGACGACGCGCTCCACAAGCTGCCCTTCGGCGCCCTGCGCGATTCGCCGGACGCCCGGCCGCTCGCCCTCCGCTACGAGATCTCCATGGTGCCCTCCGCCACCCTGTGGCTGCGGTGGCAGGAGAACCGTCCCGGCACGGCCCCCGTGCCCGCGCTCGCCTTCGCCGATCCGCCCATCCCTGGCGGGAACGAGGGGCCGCGTCCGGCCCCGGCCCGCGAGCGCGCCGCCGCCCTCTTCACCTCCGGCGTCCGGCTCGGACCACTCCCCTATGCCCGCGAGGAGAGCCGGGCCGTGGTGCGCGACCTGGGCGGCGACAGCGTGCGCCGCCTGGGCGAGGAAGCCTCCGAAGCCTTCCTCAAGAGCCATGCCCTGAAGACCTACGGCATCCTCCACTTCGCGACCCACGCCGTGACGGACGAGACCAACCCCGACCGCTCGGGCGTGCTGCTCGCTCCCGGCGATTCCAGCCAGGACGGACTGCTCCAGATCCGCGAGATCGTGGACCTGGACCTCGACGGCCGCGTCGTGGTGCTCTCCGCGTGCAG
>CAXTNS010000769.1:0-3105 GCA_964245465.1 uncultured Thermoanaerobaculia bacterium | reverse complement strand
GTGCCGGTCCAGACCGCGCTCTCGCCTTGTGTCGACTCCGGCAGCGCGGCGGTCGGCCGCCAGCGGTCGTCCTCGACGCCGCTGCCCAGCGTTTCGGCGCCCGGCGCAGCCCAACCCGTCCAGGCGGCGGGATCGGTCGCGAGCTGAGAGGAAAGACCGGAGCGGACGGACTCCAGCCACTGGTCGAACGGCGGCTGCTCTTCGGTGCCGGCGCCGAAGCGCTCGTCTTCCGCATAGAAGGCGTGCGCCAGCCGCTCGGCCAGCAGCGGGCGGGCAAGGCACTCGCCGAGCCGGTAGCCGTCTCCGCCCAGGGCCGCGGTGATTTCCTTGAGCCGGTCCCGGTCCCGGGAGTCCCGGTAGATCCGGTGCAGCTCGGACCGCAGCTCCGCGGCGCGGATGGGACGGTGCCAGTACCGTTCGAGCGCGTTCGAGATCAGGATCGCCCGCTCGGCCTGACCACGGAGCGCCGCGGCGGGAAGGACTTCAGAAAAGGGCGGCTTGGGAGACGGGTTGGACGCGGGCCAGGTCCGGTGCTTCCAGTAGACCCGCTCGATGGTCTCCCGGCAAGCGATCCGCCCATTGAGGTCGAGATTGAGGTCGAGAGGCGCGCCGGCTGCGGGGAGAGCCGCCAGGGCCAGCATTATTGCGGAAAAAATTGCGTAGAAACAGGGCTTGAGAAGTCGATGCATGAGATCCTCCGTGACAGCGCTCGCGCGCCACTTCACGGTTGGACAGTTGGCGGGCGCCGCCGGAACACCGGATTGACCCTTTCAAGATTCGCGCCTTCAATGGCCGATCCCCCGGGGGGATCACGGCAGGAACGAGCGGATCGCCGTGCCGCGTCCTTCGCGCCGGGCGCGATCGAGCACGTACTTGCCCACGGCGATATCCAGAACTCCCAGCCCGAACGGGCTGAAGACGGTCACCTTGGCCTCGTCCACCCGCGGGGCAGCCGTACCCTCCAGGATCTCCGCGAGGGTGCACCGGATGAAATCGCGCGAGCCGGTGAGCTGCTCGGCCAGGTGGATCGAGGTCTGAGCCCGGGCGACGTGATCGATGTCGTCCACCACGTTGTCGCAGCCGAGGATGGCCTGGGGGGACAGGTCGCGCAGGGACACGTGGAGGATCACCGCGCCGGGCGGACAGGCGGACAGGTCCTCGACGTGAGGCCGGATGGCGGTGGTGGCGAACGAGACCAGGGGGCAGCTCCGCAGGACGTCCTCGAGGCTGGAGGCCACCTCGGCGCCGGGTATGTCGCGGGCGAACCGGGCGGCGCGCTCGGGGTCGAGGTCGAAGACTTGGAGGCGGCCGATCCCCGGCAGGGCGGCACGGAGGAACCGTGCGATCTCGCGGTTGATGAGGCCGGTGCCGATGAAGCCGGCGGCTTCGGGGGAACGGCCGCCCAGAAACGTCTTCGCTGCCAGAGCGGCGCTCGCCGCGGTGCGCTCGGCGCTGATCAGGGAGCCCTCGAGGATCGCCTCCGGACGCCCGGTCGCACAGGAGTTCAGCACCATCACGGCGGAAGCGCGCGCCATCCCGCGCTCGAGATTGCCGGGGAACGACGCGATCCACTTCATGCCCGCGACCTGGAAGTCGTCGCCGAGGAAGGCCGGCAGCGCGATGATCCGGTTGGCCTCGTCGTCCGGGAAGCGCAGAAAGGTCGAGTGCGGCAGCGAGCTCTGGCCTGAACCGTGCGCGCGGTAGGCCCGGCCGACCGTGTCCATCACCTCCTGCTCGCGTCCCGCCAACAGGGCTCCGACGCCGTCCGCTCCCAGGATCAGAATGCCATCGTCATGCAAGCAGGTTCCCTCCCTTGGCTCTGCCAGAGATGCGCGACGTCGCCGAGGTGCTCTCGCACCCAGTCGTCGTCATAGATGGTTTCGAGATAACGCTCTCCCCGGTCGGCGAAGATCAGCACGCAGCTCGCGCCGTCGGGGATGGTGTCCTGAAGACGCTCGAGCGCCGAGACGACCGCGCCCGAGGAGCCTCCCGCCAGGATCGACTCGCGCGCCACGAGCCGGCGGCAGCCCACGACACATTCGAGATCGTTCACCAGGACGACGTCGTCGATCAGCGCCGGCTCGCAGAGAGGCGGCCGCATCCCCGCGCCCAGGCCGGGGATCATCCGCTTCGCCCGCTGATTGCTGAAGATCAGGCTGCCCAGAGCGTCGACCGCGATCACCCGGGTGGCGAGCCCGTGGTCGCGCGCGTACTCGGCGCAGCCGCGAATGGTCCCGCAGGTGCTGGTCGCGATGAACAGGACGTCGACCTTGCCGGCGAGCGCCGTGTCCACCTCGCGCATGGTCGTGTGGTAATGGGCTCCCGGGTTGTTCTGGTTGGCGTACTGGTTGGGCCAGAACGCGCCGTCGATCTCGCGGACCAGGACCTGGACGCGGTTGAGCCGCGCCTGGAGGAGCTCTCCCGAGACGGGATCGGGCTCGCTCACCAGGTCGACCTCGGCGCCGTAGGCCCGGAGCACCCGCAGGTTCTGCACGGACGTCTTGGGATCGACCACGCAGATGAACCGCAGGCCATGATACCGGCAGGCCTGCGCGAGGCCGATCCCCATGTTGCCGGAGCTCGACTCGACCACCACGGTCCCCGGGCCGATCTGCCCGGAACGCAGGGCCTCTTCGAGAATCACCAGCGCCGGCCGGTCCTTGATGCTGCCTCCTGGATTGAACGATTCCAGCTTGGCATAGAGGCGGAACCGCGCCGACGGCAACAACCGGTCGAGACGGACGAGCGGCGTTTCACCGATGGTCGAGAGGATGCCTTCGTACACGTTACCTCCTGGGATCTTTGGCCGTCGGTCTCAGAGTACGAGCCACTCCACACGCTGGATCGAGGTCCACCGGCAATAGGTAAAGGTGTACGTTGGCGCAAAAACCGAGACCTGAACCCATACCAGACCTTTCCTCTAATTTTCGTTAATCCACCTCGACGACGCAGATATTCCGGATGCCTTCCAAAAGCGGTGAAAAGCCATCCTGGAATTGTCAGGCGACCCATCAATCGCCGTCATGACGAGAATCCGAGTTAAAGAACGATCGCGAGCCCTGTTCCCCTCACTCCCCCGCCACCTTCCCAAGCCACCGCCCCAGG
>CAXTNS010000768.1:2650-3105 GCA_964245465.1 uncultured Thermoanaerobaculia bacterium | reverse complement strand
CTGTCTGCCCCACCCGGCCTGAAGGGCCGACAGACTCCAGCCCAGGGCTTCGGCCGGTAGGCCGATGCCCTGGGGAGAAAACGCCAAACAGCAACGCGGCCTGAAAGGTCGCCAGAATTTTGTGACGGTGTCGTCTCGATCAACGAGGGGGTTTCTCGCGGCCCTTCAGGCCGCCTGTATTGTGGGCCTGTTGACCCAGGGCATCGGCCTACCGGCCGAAGCCCTGGGCTGGAGTCTCGCGACCCTTCGGGCCGCAAAAGCGCTACGCCAACGGGTCAATCCTGCCTTGACAAGGCACTAGCAAGCAATAAGGGAGCTGTTCGTAGGTCGCAAAGACCACAGGCCAGTTCCCGCTTGACTTCCGCCAGCCTTCTTTCTAGAATCCGCTACGCAGACGTACTCTTTTCAGGCGATCCGGAAGGGAGGTGCGGCGGCCCGATCGAGCTCCTTCCAGC
>CAXTNS010000768.1:0-2640 GCA_964245465.1 uncultured Thermoanaerobaculia bacterium | reverse complement strand
GGTCTCGCGGCCCTTCAGGCCGCCTGGATTGGGGGGGCCTGTTGACCCTGGAGTCTCGCGACCCTTCGGGCCGCAAAAAGCGCTACGCCGACAGGTCAATCCTGCCTTGACAGCCGATCACGAACAGAAACGCTCCGGAGCCCCGCTTGACTTCGCCCGGCGACTTTTTCTAAGATTGCGGTATTGAGACGTAAGGCAGGGCTGGAGCGTCCGGCCCTGAAACAAAAACGGCCCGGAGTGAGGTGGCTCTCACGTCCGGACCTGACCACGCACAGGAGGTCAGTCCCATGCGCAGCTTGGACGATTGTACCCGTTCGTCTTCCCGCAACGCTTTTTCCTCTTCCTTCCTCCATCGCATCGGTGAACGCGACGAGCCGCCCGCGTCGGGCGAGGCGGACGCGGCGGGGCCGTGGCGCGTCCTGGAACTGCCGGGCCGGGGCTTCGGACTGTTCCGCCTGGGCGAAGACGTTCCGGCGGCGGTGTTCCGGGAGCGCTGGCTGGCGCTGCTGGCCCAGGCGGTGTTCCCGGGCACGGGCCGGGACTTCGCCTACCGTCTCCAGAAGGAGGCCGGACCGGACGGCTTCGGCATTAAAAGCGGCAACGGGGGTGAGGTCGTGGGCCGCCTGGAGCTGTTCGACGAGCGCCTGATCGACGCCCTCCACGTGGTGGATTGCCTGCTGAGGTCGCCCGAATCCCTGGCTTCCCTGCTGGAGGCGGCCGGTCAGGTGGCCCTGGAACGGGCCGGGGCGATCCTGGACGGGCGGGTGTAGAGAGAAGGGGGAGGTGAGAGCTCCCCCTACCGCACGAACACATCGCGGATCGGCACCGGCATGAACGACAGCACGAACATCAGCAGGGCGAACCATGCCAGGAGGCGGCGTTTGGCGTCCAGGGGCTCGCTCTCGTCGTAGACGGGGGGATGATAGATGCCAATCAGCCCAACGATCAGGCACCAGAAAAGCCAGCCAGGCCAGTAGTAGCCCATCAATCCCAAAGCGATCCAGAAAGGGAGAGCCAGGCGGCGCTGGAGGCGGCCGGTAGCGGCGTAGAGGATGTGCCCGCCGTCGAGCTGGCCCAAGGGGAGGAGGTTGAGGGCGGTGGCGAGCAGCCCCAGCCAGGCGCCGTAGGCGACGGGATGGAGGTTCAGGACCATGCCCGGAGCCAGCCGGCCGTGGAAGAGCCAGGTGACCAGCTCGATGGCGAGGCTGTGCCCCGGGAGGAGGACCAGGGCCACGTTTTCGCCCACGGGCTCGGAGATCTCATGGAGAGGTGCGGGCAGGGAATGGGCAATGCCGTAGAAGAGAAAGGGGATCAGCGTCACGAAGCCGGCGATGGGCCCCGCGATCCCCACGTCGAAGAGCTGGCGCTTGCTCTGGATGGGCGCCTTGATCTTGATGAACGCCCCGAGTGTGCCGAAGTTGAAGGGCACGGGCAGGAAGTAGGGAGGCGTCGAAGGGATTCCATAGCGCCGGCAGGCCACGTAGTGGCCCATCTCGTGGGCGAAGAGGATGAGGAGCGCCGTCAGCGAGAAGGCAAGGCCCATCCGCAGCAGGGCGGGGGTCCGCCAGACCTCGGGGATGACTTGGGGGGACAGCAGGGGACCGAGGAGCGTCGTCATGTCCGTCCGGCCGTACTGGATCATGACCGGCCCCAGAGTGGTCGTCGTGAAGAATGTCAACGCAAACAGGAACAGCGCGAGCCCGTAGCGGGGCCGGCCGCTCCTCTGGGTACGAGCCACGGGTGTGTAGACGCCCCCGGGCGCGGGGACCAGCTCGATGTGGGGATGCGAGAACGGCGGACCCTGCCGCCCGTCGCGGGGGTCGTCGCTCATCTCGTCTCTTCGAGGGGAAAGGTCCCGCTCAGAGGTTCTTGAGGTCCTTGCCGGGCTTGAAGCGGACGGTCTTGCCCGGCGAGATGGCGACCTCGACGCCGGTCTTGGGATTGCGGCCGACGCCCTTCTTGCGGTCGCGCACCTGGAAGACGCCGAACCCGCGCAGCTCGATGCGCTTGCCTTCGCAGAGAGCGTCCTTCATGGCGTCGATGATGGTGTCGACGGCTTGTGCCGCCTTCACCCGGGGAACGTCTGTGATTTCCGCGACGCGGTCGACGATGTCCGACTTGATCATTGCAGCTCCGAAACGGGGGGAGTCTAACAACGGGTTTGAAGGAGTGTCAACAAAAATAAATCCTGCCAGGACTAGGACTTGGCCTCGCCGCGCTTTCTCTGGAGGATAGCGCGCTCGACGGCGGCGGTGGCGAGGGCGGCCAGGCGCTGCATCTGGGGCAGCTCGACGGGTCCCTTGGTGGCGCCGTCGGCGTAGAGGACGATCACCAGCCGGTCCTTGATGCGCACGGGCAGCAGGACGCAGTCGCGCGGCAGGTCGCCGCCCCAGGTGCGGGCGAGCTGGCGGTGGGCCGGCATGGGGGGCAGAGGGCCGAGATAGAGGCCGCTGCCGTGGCGCAGGTTGAGGAAGATCGAGGGCTCGTCGAAGCCGATGGAGAAGGCGGCGAAGGCGTCGCGGTCGATGCCCGTGCCGTGGATCTTCCAGCCGGCGACGCGGTCGCGGGTGACCTGGAAGAGGGCGGCCCGGCGGTGGTTCCGGCCCAGGAAGCCGAGGAGGATCTGGCCCACGTCGTCGA
>CAXTNS010000767.1:2783-3117 GCA_964245465.1 uncultured Thermoanaerobaculia bacterium | reverse complement strand
GGTACTGCTTGACTGCCTGGGCCTTGGTGTTGACGTAGGCCAGCACCTGAGCGAGGCCGTCGTGCATCTCGTGGGCGATCCGCAGACGCTCCTCGGCCACGGCAAGGTCGTTGAGCCGCTGGTGGAGGTGCGAGTTGTCGATGGCGATGGCGGCCTTGGTGGCGAAGCGGACCAGGCTCCGCTCGTCCTCCTGGGTGAACTCCGCGCCTTCGGCCTTCTCCGCCAGGTAGAGGTTGCCCCGGAACGGGCTCTTGCAGAGGATGGGCACCGCCAGCAGCGTCTTCATGGGCGGATGGTGGGGCGGGAAGCCGGCCGACCGGGGATGGCTCTGGAT
>CAXTNS010000767.1:613-2773 GCA_964245465.1 uncultured Thermoanaerobaculia bacterium | reverse complement strand
CGTAGAAGTCCTCGTGGTTCGGAATCGCCTCCACCACGGGGAGCGCCTCGCCGTCGAGCACCGAGACCGCGAGGTCCCGCCCCGGCACGTGCCGCTCCAGCAGGACCTTCGAGTCGTACGAGAACGCGGCCATCAAGGCGCATGCGGCGGCCCGGGCCTCGGCTTTGCCGGCGCTGGCCGACGATTCGGGCGTCGCGGTCGCGGCGCTCGACGGCGCGCCGGGCCTGTTCTCGGCCCGGTGGGCCGGCAAGCCGGCCGACCCGGGATGGCTCTGGATGCTGGCGAGGCGCAGCCGGTGGCCTTCCTGGAGCACCTCGCCCAGGATGCCGTGTCCCACCGGCGGCGGGCCGATCCGCGCCCGCTCCTCGCCGGTGATGCCCGAGGTGATGAAGGACTCGATGCGGTTCTGGTTATCAATCACCGAGAGGGCTCCGTAGCGGGCGTCGACCAGGCTGCGGGCGCGGTCCACGACCTTCTGGAGCACGACGTCGAGCGTCAGCTCGCCATAGATGCCGAGGGCCGCTTCGTGGAGGGCCAGGAGCTCGCGATTGCGTAGCTCGAGGTGGTTCTGCATCCGCTGGATGACGCTGAACAGCCCGCCGACGAGGAACGCGCAGCCGGTGAAGACGGCCGCGGCCATGAGGAGCTTGCCTTGCAGCGTGGGCAGGTAGGGATAGAGCCTCGACCGGACCGCTTCCAGGACGACGATGAAGACCAGGGCGCCGAGCAGGGTGACCCACCTGAGCCTGCGCAAGGCTGTGGGTCCCTCCGAATCTCGCCTCGGGTCCCTGGTCTCCGGCATCACCGGAGGGATTCTACAGGAGGGGAGGGCGGCGGTCCCGGGACTTGAAGGTGCTGAGGCCCAGCATGGCGTAGATCGGACACCAGCCGGCGAGGCCCGTCACCAGCGGCACCCAGCCGAAAACCTGGAGAGCGATCCTCCAGACGCCGTCGGCGAGCCCGGCCCAGCCCGCCGCCAGCATCAGCAGGCCGAGAACGATCCGGATCAGGCGGTCGGGTGTGGACAGGTTGCGATGGATCATGCTCGGCAGGCCTGGAGGCAGAACCCAGGATTGCGCGTCTCGCGCCGGGAGGATACGCCCCGCGGGGTAGGCCGCTCCCCGTCCTTTGAGATAGGCGCGTCCCGGGCTCCGGCCGTGGTAGACTCCAGGCCTCCAAAGGTGACCGCATGATCGTCGAGAAACGCCACCTGGACGGCTTCACCCTTCTGAACGTGGAAGGGGTCATCAAGCTCGGCGAGAGCGCGCAGTTCTTCGCCCAGACCCTGGAGCGCACGCTTTCAGACGACCGCGGCCACGTGATCGTCGACTTCTCCAAGATCAACTACATCGATTCGACCGGCATTGGCGAGCTCGTGGGCTACCTGGGCCGCTTCCGCAGCTCCAAGCGCGAGCTGATCCTGGTCAACCCTTCCGAGCGCATCCGCAAGCTGCTGCAGGTCGCCCGCCTGGACGAGCTGTTCCCCACCTACGGCTCGGTGGAGGCGGCCGTGGATGGCGAACGCTCGACGCGGACGGAGCGGTAGCTCTCCTGTTCTCTCCCCTCGCCACGGTCGTACGGAACGGCCAGCCCGAGTCCTGGCACCTCGGGGCCGTGGCCGCCGTTACGCCCGAGGGCCGGCTGGTGGCGTTCCAGGGCGATCCGGAGGCCGCGACCTTCCTGCGCTCGGCCACCAAGCCCTTTCAGTGCCTGCCGCTCCTGCTCGCCGGCGCCGCGGAGCGATTCGATCTGGAGCCGGCCGACCTGGCCCTCATCTGCGCCTCCCACGGCGGCACCCCCGCCCACGCGCGGCGGGCCGCGGATCTCCTGGCCAAAGGCGGCTTCGGCGTCCAGGACCTCCTCTGCGGCGCCCACTGGCCCCTGGACGCGGACGCGGCCGAGGCGTTGCGGAGGGCCGGGGAAGAGCCCACGCCGCTCCACAACAACTGCTCGGGCAAGCACGCCGGCATGCTCCTGGCCTGCCGGCTGCTGGGCCTGCCCACCGACGACTATATCGCTCCGGACCACCCCTGGCAGCGGCGGATCCTCGGCCACGTGGTGGACTTCTTCGGCGTGCCCGAGGAGGCCGTGGGCCTGGCCGTGGACGGCTGCGGCGTGCCCACCTACCGGGTGCCGCTCGCGGCCACGGCCCGCGCCTAC
>CAXTNS010000767.1:0-603 GCA_964245465.1 uncultured Thermoanaerobaculia bacterium | reverse complement strand
CGCGCCTACGCCGCCCTTGCCGACCGCCAGGCGGCCGGACTCGGTGTCAGCGAAGGGACGTCAGCGGCGGTGGGCCTGATCGTCCGCGCCATGACCGGGGTGCCGGAAATGGTGGCCGGTCCCGGCCGCTTCACCACCCGGCTCATGGAGGTGACGGCCGGCCGGGTGTTGGCGAAGGAGGGTGCCGAGGCGCTCTACGGCCTCGCCGTGCGGGGGCCGGTGGCCCTGGGGATCGCCGTCAAGATCGCCGACGGCGGCGAGCGCTGCCGCGATGGCGTGGTGCTCGACGTGCTGCGCCAGCTCGGCTCCCTCTCCGGCGCCGAATTCGAGGAGCTGGCCGCCTTCCACCGGCGGCCGGTCTACAACCACCGCGGCCTGGAGGTCGGCGAGGTCCGCCCCGAGGTGGACCTGGAAGAGGTGTAGACTTGGGCACCAGAATGAACCTCTCCCGTCCTTCCCGCCGGGCTGTCCTGCTCCTCCTGATTGCCCTCCTGCCTGGCCTCCTGGGCGGTTGCGCCTTCCTGCGCGCGAAGCGGCAGGGAGCCCCCTATAAGAAGCTCTCCCCGCCCATCGCCTACGAGATGCTGCGGGACAACCCCGAGA
>CAXTNS010000766.1:0-3124 GCA_964245465.1 uncultured Thermoanaerobaculia bacterium | reverse complement strand
CGGTAACAGACGGGGGGCCTGACTCAGGCCCCATTTCGCGCGAGGGAGATCTCTATGGCGGACAGCAAGATCACCGTGATGAAGAACGGCCCCTTCCGCCTGGAAGGGGAGAACCTGCAGATCCTCGATCCCACGGGCCAGCCCTACGGCCTGGGAGGGCGCACCATTGTTTCGCTCTGCCGCTGCGGCGCTTCGAACAACAAGCCCTTCTGCGACGGCAGCCACAACCACCATGGGTTCCAGGACGAGCCGGTGGCGCGGGAGCTGCCGCCGAAGAAGGTGGTCTAGGGGAGGCTACTCCCCCGCCGCGTATCGCGGCCGGATGTCCACCGGCAGGTCCCCGAACCGGCCGATGGCGTCCCGGATCGGCTGCGTGGCCTTGCCGTACTTCTCGAGGAACCGCTTCGTGCCCTCGTAGTCGCCGTTCGCCTGGAGCATCAGCATGTCGTGCAGCAGGTCGCGGATGGCACCGGGGAACTTCTCGGAGACGGCGCGAAAACGGCCGTTCTCGATCTGCAGGGCTCCCTTTTCCAGGAGGTAGTTGAACTGGGCCACGACGCCCTGGCCGTGGGCCTCGTCCACGCCGAAGCGGGCCGAGCGGAAGAGTCCGGCCACGTAGGTGGGCTCGAGCGACTGGCGGAGGGACGCGGGCATCTCCCCCTGATCGATCAGGGCGAGGATGTTGTAGACGCCCATGACGTCCGCCTTGGCCTCTTCCAGGGTCGCGAAGAGGTCTTTGAGCTCCAGGCGTACCTCGGTCTTGCGGCCGCCCACCGTGATCTTGCCCGGTCCCAGGCCGTGGGACAGCTCGTGGTGGAGCACCTCGTTGAAGTAGGCGTCGAAGGAGACGTCCTTGACCTGCGCCGGATCGAGCACGCGCTGGGCGATGGGGAGGAGGATGCGGTCGTACTTCGCCTTCATGGTGTTGCGCAGCAGCACCTTCTTCGATCCCTTGGCCTCGCGCACCCGCTCGTCGTTCGGCAGGTTGAAGGCGATCGTCTGCACGCCGGCCCGGGTGTCGCCCGCGCTGTAGACCGTGTCCACCACGCGGATGGGGCTCTCGGCGCCGCGGGTCAGGTTCTTGTGCTCGTCGGGGATGGGGAGGTTCCGTTCCAGCCAGGGGAGCCGCTCCTTGTAGCGCGCCAGGGCGGAGGACTCCTTGGGCAGGTTGACGGTGACGAAGCCCTCGAAGGCGGCCTTGTAGCCGAAGATCTCGTCCTCGTACGTCTCGTAAGGGCCGATGGTGACCTCCACGGGCGCGTCGAGATCCATCCAGGCGAAGTCGGAGGCGTAGTAGTCGTCGCTCTCGAAGGCGGCGGCGCGGAGCTCCAGGAACTTCTTGAGCGAGGCGTTGTGCGTCAGGGCGGCGGCTTCGCGCAGGAGCTTCGCGGCGGGCTTCAGCCATTCGGCGTACTCCTGGGAGTAGGGCACGGCCGTGAGCCCGCGGTCCGGGCCGCGGCGGATCACGGTCACGGTCGAGGAGAATTTTTCCTTGTCGCCCGGGTGCTGGGAGACCCAGCCCTCGAATTCCTCTTTGGTCATGTCCTCGGGGTAGTAGCCCGCGCCCGGCGGATGGGGCTTGTCGCCGAGGAAGGGCTTGCGCTCCTCCAGGCGGTCCCAGGGGCCGAAGTTGATGGTGAAGTACTGGCGGACGGCGTCGGCGTGCTCGCCGTTGTAAGTCTTGAGCTGCTCGCGCAGGGCCGGGTTGCCGGCCGAGGCCTGGCGCAGAAAGATCTCGTTCATCAGCCTGGCGGCCTCGACTAGCTTGTCGAGCACCTGCCGGTCTTCGGCCGTGAGGGCCGAGGTGTCCGCTGAAAGAGGGACGGGGGCGAACTGGGCGACGCGCTTCTCGATGTCCGGCACGATCTTGAGCTCCTCCCCGGCCGTCTCCGTGGCCTTGGCAGTATTTGCGTCGGGGGTATTTGCGTCGGGGGTGTCCGTAGCGTCCGAAGCCTGGCAGGCCAGCGCCGCCAGGGCTGCCAGGCCGATCATCATGAGGCGCATTGCTTCTCCTTTCGGGTCTGATTCCTGCGGGCCCTCTTCATCCCGCGTAGGATGGCACACCCCTCGCATCAGGGCCAGACGGGAGGAAACGACAGATGGCCCAACGAGTCACGCCTTACCAGTCCGGGATCAACTATTGGCTCCTGGTCGCCGATCCGGACGATTACAGCTACGCTGACCTGGAGAGGAACACCGCGGCGGTGTGGAACCGGGTCAAGGACTACGCCTCGCTCAAGCACTTGCGGGACGTGGACAGCGACGAGGAGGTGCTCTTCTTCCACGGCGGCACGGAGCTGGCGATCGTGGGCATCGCGCGCGTCACCTCCGACCCCTATCCGGACCCGCAGGGCAGCAGCGAGGACGAATGGGTCCTGGACATCTCCCCCGAGAGGCGCCTGGAGAGCCCGGTGCACCTGGCGGAAATCGAGAACCTGCCCGAGTTTCAGGACCTCGACCTGGTCAGCAACCCGGACCTGACTTTTATGCCGGTAACGCCGGAGATGTGGAACCGCATCCTGGAGCTGAGCGAGGCGCCGCTGGCGCTTTCGACGCAGGAGAACCAGGAGTAGAGGAGGGCTCTACCGCCCCGCCGGCACCACCTCATCGGCGGGAGCGGCCTTGGCCGGGGGAGTCTCGGGTTCTTCCGACGCCACGCTGAACCCCAGGAGGCCGAAGATCTTCTTCACATAATTCTGGGTCTCGCGGTAGGGCGGGATCCCTCCGAACCGGTCCACCGCGCCCTCGCCGGCGTTGTAGGCCGCCAGAATCTTCTGGACGTCGCCGCCGAAGCGGGCGGTCAGCCACTTCAGGTACTTCACCCCCGCCTCCAGGTTCTTCGAGGGATCGAAGAGGTCTTTCTTCTTGTTCACCCCGAAGCGCCGGGCCGTGTCCGGCAGGAGTTGCATGAGACCGCAGGCGCCCTTGCGGGAGACGGCGCGCGGATTGAACGCCGATTCCACGTGGATCACGGCGGCCACGAGCTGCGGGTTCACGGAGTGGCGGACGGCGATGTCGTAGATGAGCTGCCCGTAAGGCGACTGCGGGGCTCCCATCGCCGTGTTCACCTCCGCCATCAGGTCCGCGGCCTTACGGAGCTTCTCCAGATTGCTCAGGGGAGGAG
>CAXTNS010000765.1:728-3128 GCA_964245465.1 uncultured Thermoanaerobaculia bacterium | reverse complement strand
GTAGATCGATCCGATAACGGTTTCGTAGTACTGACCATCCCGTACGGATTCCGGATACAGGGCCGAGAGGCTGTAGCCCAAGTCGCTGTTGGAAATCCGGAAGCGGTAGAGCTCTTGGGGTGCGACCCAGATGGGTTGCTGCTGCCCTACCGCGGGCCGTGGCGCGACAAGACCGGTGAGCAATAAGACCAGCAGAGGGAGCGTGCGGAACAGATGCCGTTTCATTCCAACTCCTAAAGTGTTGAGACACAAGGAAATTCTGACGCCCATCCTCGGGCCGGGCCCGGGAACGAGCCGGAAGGGAACAACAGGCCACCAGTGACGGTATGTATAACTTGGGGAGTAGTAGCAGAATTCCCGCAACTAAGATTGTTGTGGTGATCGCTGGCGACCAGAAAGAAGGAGAAAGGGAGGAGCTCACACGAGGTGGCCGCGAAGCGTGGCAACCCGGGTGCGGCTCACCGGCAGCTCCTCCCCCCGTGGAGACCCGCATCGAGTAACGGCTCCCCAGCTCACTGCGCGGCCTTACTGCCTTGTCGCGCCTCCACATTTGCTCCACAATGGTGCCAGCCCTCGTCTCGCTGCTCTGGCGGGCGCCGCAGCAGGTGCTCGTGATCGCGGCGGTGGCCTTTGCGCTGATCCTGGCGCTCGCCATGGCTTTCCAGATCGTCATCGGCCGCGTTGCCGGGGCGTTCGCCGAGCAGGATCGCCTGCGGCGGCAACTGATGGCCGACGTCGCCCACGGCTGCGGACGCTGCTGGCCATCCTGCAGGGCCGTATCGAGGGTTTGCTCAATGGCGCTTATCCCCGCGACGAGAGCCACCTCGCCGAGTTGCTCGAGGAGACCCGGCGCATCACAACCGCCACACGGTCGCGAACACGTACAAGCCGTTCGCAAAGCTGCTCGAGAGCGACGGCTACGAGGTCGATACACTCAACGATGTCGTGACGGCTGCCGCGCTGGACGACGCGGCGGTGTTCGTCATCCCCTCCGCGATGGGCACCGACGACACCTCGGCCGCGGCGGCGTTCACGCCCGCGGAAGTCGATGCGATCGATGCGTGGGTTCGCGGCGGCGGCTCGCTGCTGCTGATCACCGATCACTATCCCTTCGGCACTGCCGTGCGCGATCTCGCCCGCCGCTTCGGCGTGACGATGAGCGAAGGGATGACTCTCGATCCGGTGCACCATGACCGCGAGTCGCGCGACGACTCGCAACTCGTCTTCTCGCGCGAGAACGGCCTCCAGGGCCGCCCTTTGCTTTATCATGGGCGGCAATGGAAATTACGAACGCGGATTCGTTTCTCGCCTACTTTGAGAAGGTCCGAGAGAGGACGCTTCGCGTGGCCTGCTGCATCCCACCGGACCACCTGGAGTGGCGCTACCGCGAAGGCACGTTCTCCTTCGGCGACATCCTGCGGCACCTCGGCGCCATCGAGCGGTACATGTTCGCGGAGAACGCCGCTCTTCGGCCGAGCCGGTATCCTGGACATGGCCGCGAGTTGGCCGATGGCTACGAGGAGGTCTTTGCCTACCTGAACCGGATGCATGCCGAGGCGGTGGAGATCTTCGCCGGTCTGTCTCCTTCGGATCTGCAACGGAAGTGCATGACCCCAGGCGGAGCCGAGCTGGCGGTGTGGAAGTGGCTCCGGTCCATGGTCGAGCATGAGGTACATCATCGAGGGCAGATTTACGTGTACCTGTCGATGCTGGAAATCCAGGGGCCACCCCTTTATGGGCTCACCTCGGAGGAAGTGCGCGCGCGGAGCCTGGAATAGCCGTCTCGGCGGGCACTTCGTCTACCATCTTGCAGACGTTGAAGTGGCGACAACCATCAATCAAGGGAGGGAAACCGGAATGGCACGGTATTCAGGGACTGCGGACAACGGTGACATCAACGTGGCTCTGGCTCTGGCGGTCGCAGCCGCCAAGGAGGGGTTGGGGTCGGACTTCGTCAAGTGGACGCTGCTTGTGGTCCAGGGAGCGAACGGTGGGTTCGTGGGGCAGAACGACATCACGGTGGAAATCGAGGCCTCTGTGGCCTAGCGGGAGCAAGGACCTCAAGGACAACAAAGATATCAAGGACCTCAGGGGGGCAACAACTCTGATGTCCTTGAAGTCCTTGGTGTCCTTGAGGTCCTCTGTAGCGTTTCCGCGGGGCGTCTTCAGTAACGAATCAAAAGGGGCAGATCGGGGCGAAGATCGTGCACCTTGCCTTGGGTCCCTCCGTCCAGCGTGATCTCGACGAGCCACTCCTTGCCTCGTTCCACCTTGGCGATGCCGTAGCGAGTGAGGATCCGGGTCGGATCGTCCGGGTCGTCTCGCGGGGGCTGCACCAGGCGCAGAGCCGTGATGCGGCGGGCTCCGACGGGGTGAGCGATGGCCTTCGCCCGCTCGGCG
>CAXTNS010000765.1:0-718 GCA_964245465.1 uncultured Thermoanaerobaculia bacterium | reverse complement strand
GGACCAGGTGGCGAACGGCAGCTTGTCGGCAGTCTGGGGAGTACGCCGGATCGCGATCCCGACGGGAGACCATCCCGTCGTCCGCCAGGCCGATTTCTGCCGGAACTTGCGCGCGCCTTCCTGCCGCTCCGGGGCGACGGGAACGCTGTCGTCCGGCCAGATCAGCTCGAGAAAACTGTTTTCAAATTCGATCGTCACCGAAGCCGTGCCCTGGCCATCGTGACGGTTCACGGCCGGCACGACATGGAGCCCGGCGCGTTCGAGGGCCGCGCGTTCCGGCGCTCCCGGGGAAACGACGAGAAGGATGTGATCCAACTCGAAAGCCGGCTTGGCAGCATGGACGCCGCCGCTGGCTGGTACCGAGAGATTGAGGATCAAAAGGGCGAGAAGGTATCTCATGGTTCACCTCCCTGAAAAGACCTGGAGTCCTGATGAGGATAAACGCCTCTCTGCCGCGGAAGTTCCCTCGGACGCCGCTGGTCCGCCGTTGCGGTATCGTAGACAGGCTGGACCGCTCGATCCGTATAAGCTGCAACAACGGACGACCTCAGGGAGACCCTCGGATGCGCAACCTCCTGCTTTTCATCGGCCTGGCTCTCCTCGCTCCCGCCGTTCCCCTGCTGGCCGTGGACGGCACCTGGCAGGTCCTCGGCCCGGACGGTGGGCCGGTCTATGACGTGGCGTTCCAGCCGGGCAATCCTCAGGTGATGTATGTCAC
>CAXTNS010000764.1:0-3145 GCA_964245465.1 uncultured Thermoanaerobaculia bacterium | reverse complement strand
CTATCAGCAGGCCCGGACCGGCCTCGAACGCGAGCGCGGCCAGCTCCTGGCCCGCCGGGAAGTGGCGGAGCGGTGGATCGCCAGCGAGCGCGTCCGCCGCCGGCAGCTCGTGGCCGCGCGGGAGCACAAGGAGGCCCTGCTGGCGCGCGCCGCCCGGGAGAGCCGGGTGCTCGCGGCCCGGACCACCGAGCTGGCCGACCGCGAGAAGAAGCTCGCCAACTTCCTCGACTTCCTCTATGGCCGGACCACCGGCTCGCCGGCCGGCACGCCCATGCAGCAGTTCCGCGGGGTCCTCGACTGGCCCGCCGAGGGCAAGGTGACCGAGGGGTTCGGCCAGATCCTCGACCCCCGCTACAAGACCAAGGTGCCGCACAACGGGGTCGACCTCGCCGTCGCCTCGGGAGCCGAGGTCAAGACCGTCTTCGCGGGCAAGGTGCTCTACGCGGCACCGTTCCAGGGATACGGCAACACGGTGATCGTCCAGCATCCCGGCCGGGTGTTCACCCTCTACGCAGGCCTCTCCGCCATGAAGGTGGGGAAGGAACATATGTTATCTTTGGGGGACGCAGTGGGGCTCGCTTCGGACAAGCTCTACTTCGAGATCCGGGTCGAGAACCGTCCCGAGGACCCCCTGGGTTGGTTACGGTAAGGGGTATTATGAACCGCAGTCGCATCTTCTTCCTCCTCCTCTCTTCCATTCTCGTCTTCCCTCTGCTCGCGGCCACGCTGGTGCGGGCGGCCGACACGAGCCAGACGCAGCCGGAAGACGACTCCCTGTACAAATATCTGTCCGTCTTCAGCGAGACGCTGGGCCTGGTCCGCCAGGCCTACGTGGACCAGCCGGACATGGACACGCTCATGGCCGGCGCGCTCGACGGCACCACGGACGCCCTCGATCCCTTCTCCCTCTACGTCCCGGCCTCCCAGGTCTCCGGCTTCCTCCAGGCCCAGGCCGTGGGCAAGCGCTACAGCGGCCTCACCCTGCTCAAGGAGCGGGGGATCGCCTACGTGGTGGCCGTGGAGAAGGGGAGCCCGGCCGGCGAAGCCGGGGTCAAGCCGGGGGACATCGTGTCCAAGGTCAACACCCGCTCGACCCGCCTGATGCCGCTCTGGGAGATCCAGGAGCTGCTGGCCGAGAAGCCTGGCACCAAGATCGCCATGGAGCTGATCCGCGTCGGCGAGCCGCAGCAGATCTCCTTCAACCTCAAGCCCTTCGATCCGCCGCCGGTCAGCCTGGAAGAGGTCGAGGGCGTGCCCATGCTGCGCGTCCCGACCTTCGACGAGAAGACCGCCGCGGACATCCGGGCGGCTCTCACGAAGACCCCCGGCCGGGTCAAGGACAAGCTGCTGATCGACCTGCGGGGCGTCTCTTCGGGCCAGTCCGAGGCGGCCTACGCCGCGGCCAAGGTGTTCACCTCGGGCGACCTCGGCGCGCTCCGGAAGCGCTCGGAGGAGCTCCAGGCCTTCCGCGCCGACGACAAGCCGGTGTGGCAGGGCAAGATGGTCATCCTGGTGGACCGGGGCACCCTGGGCGCCGCCGAGGTCTTCGCCACCGTGCTGCGGCAGAAGGAGAAGGCCGAACTGGTGGGCGAGCGCACCTTCGGGCACGCCGGCCGGCAGGGCGCGGCCGAGCTGTCCTCCGGCGGCCGGCTGCTGTTCACCGAGGCGTTCTACACCGGGCCGGACAAGAAGCCCCTGAACGAGGCCTTGAAGCCGGACCTCCTGGTGGACGAGCGCAGCCGCACCTATCTGGAGAAGGATACGCCGCTCGGCGACATCATCCTGCGCCGGGGCGTCCGCCGCCTCCTGGGCCAGGAGACCGAGGCCGAGGCCAAGGCCGCCTGATGAGCCCCCGTGGGCGGACCCACCGTCCGGGTCCGCCCCCGCGCTCCCCCTCCATGGCACGACGCCGTTCCCGCTCCCACGGACCGAGCCTCCTGCTCTTCCTGCTGGGTCTCCTGGTGGGCGCCGGGGCCCTGTACCTCTTCAGCCAGGGATCTACGCCGCCTCAACGGGCGGAGCCCGCCCGGCACGAAGCTCCTTCTTCGCCGTCCAGGACTACACGGAGGGAGACGCCGCCGGCTCGTCTCAAGGCCGCCTCGGACCACGTCGAGCCCGCGAGCGCGGTGACTGCGGGAGTCAAGACAGTTCCGGCCCCGCCGGAGGGGCCGGTCCAGGGAGTCCGCGTGGCCCTGGTGATCGACGACCTGGGGACGACCGTCGAAGAGCTCCGGCCGCTCCTGGGCCTGGGCGTGCCCGTGAGCTATTCCGTCCTGCCCTATCAGGAGCAGACGCCCGAGGTGGTCGCCGAGCTCCGGAAGCGCGGGGCGGAGATCCTCCTGCACCTGCCCATGGAGCCGAAGAACGGCGAGAACCCCGGTCCCGGAGCGCTTCTGGGAGGCATGAGCGACGCGGAGATCGAGGACAAGACCCAGGCCGCCCTGCGCGCCGTGCCGGGCGCCGCGGGCGTGAACAACCACATGGGATCGAAGCTGTCGGAAGAGGAGGGGCCGATGAAGGCGGTGCTCCGCATCCTCGCCGACCGCGGCCTGTTTTTCCTCGACTCGCGCACCAGCGCCCAGACCGTCGGCTACAAGGTCGCGCGCGAGCTGGGCATCCCGGCCGCCGAAAGGCAGGTCTTCCTGGACGGCGATCCCACCCCCCAGGCCATCGAGGCGCAGTTCCAGCGCCTCCTCACCCTGGCGCGCACCCACGGCGCGGCCATCGCCATCGGCCACCCCCACCCCGAAACCCTGGCCGCCCTAGAGCGTGAGGTCCCCAAGGCCAAGGCCGAAGGGTATGAGTTCGTGCCCGTCAGCTATCTCCTGACCGGTTCCGACGACGAGTAGGGCTGAGGACCGGTTCCGGGTACATTGCGCCGGAAGGAAGAATCCCATGGTAAGGTCCCACCTGGAAATTGTGGGACAACACGATCTCAGCTACCGGCTCTTCTTCTCCCACCGGCTCATGGTCCGGGATCTCCTGGGGGAGATCGTGGGCGAGCGCTGGGCGGAGCGCATTGATTTCGACTCCGGTGAAGAGGTGAGCGGGACCTTCGTTTCTCCCAAGCATGAGAACCGGGAGAGCGATGTCATCTGGAAGTTCCGGCGCAAGGATGGAGGCGAGCCGGTCTTCGTCTACATCC
>CAXTNS010000763.1:1851-3149 GCA_964245465.1 uncultured Thermoanaerobaculia bacterium | reverse complement strand
TCGCTGGGCGGGGCCGTGGCTTTCGAGCTGGCCCGGCAGATCGCCGCCGGCGGGGGAGAGGTGGCGCTCCTGGCGATCGTCGACTCCACCCCCGGACCCTGGCCCCGCCCGGCCGAGCCGGAGGACGAGAACGACGACGCCCTCTGGCTGATGGAGATCGCCGACTATCTGGAGCGCCTGTGGGGCGTCCAACTCGGGCTCTCCTACGAGGTCCTCCGCGCACTGTCACCTGAAGACCAGGTGCGCCGCTTCCTCTCGGGATTGAAGAGCACCCCCTTCAGCGCCGGCGCCGGCCCCGAGCCGCTCCGCCGGCTCCTCCACGTGTTCAAGACCAACGTGCGCGCCTTCCGGCTCTACCGGCCGGTCCCTATTCGGGGCGGATCACCCTGTTCCGGCCCGCCGAAACCTCGGTGGATGAGGCGGCCGCGGCCGATCCCACGCTCGGATGGGGAGAGCTCTCGCCCGTCGCGATCGAGACGGTTCCGGGGGATCACATCAGTGCCCTGGCCGAGCCGCGCGTGCAGGCCCTGGCGGAGCGGCTGCGCACCTGGATCGACGGTAAGGAGACTCCCTGATCCCATGAGATCCCGCCTCTGGAAGTACCTGCGCCGGGCCGTCCTCGTCCTGGCCGGGTTGCTCGTCGTCCTCGGTCTGGTCTTCTACTGGCTCGTGCGCCGCGCCTGGCCCGAGGTCGACGGCCGCCTCGCCGTCCCCGGCCTCTCGGCCCCCGTCGAGATCGTGCGGGTCGAGCCCGGAGTCCCCCACATCTACGCCCGGAACCCTCACGACCTCTTCTTCGCCCAGGGGTACGTGCACGCCCAGGACCGGCTCTGGCAGATGGAGCTCAACCGCACCGTGGGCGCGGGCCGGCTCTCCGCCCTCTTTGGCGAGGCCGCCCTTCCTCTCGACAAGGTGATGTACGTCCTGGATGTCCACGGGGCCGCCGAGAGAGACTGGCAGGTCCTCTCGCCCGGCACCCGCGCCATCCTCACCGCCTACGCCGACGGGGTGAACGCCTACCTGTCCACCCACCGCGGCCGGCTGCCCATCGAGTTCACCGTGCTCGGGGCCGAGCCCCGCCCCTGGACCCCCGTCGACTCGCTCACCTGGGGCAAGCTGATGAGCTTGAACCTCAGCCTCAACCACGCCTTCGAGATCTCGCGCTCCCACCTCGTCGCCAGGCTCGGCGAGCCGGCCGCACGGCGGCTGCTGGGCCCCTACCCGGCGGGTGCGCCAATTATTGTGCCGGTCACCGTGCCGTCCGCCTCCCGGAGCGAGCCCCCGAAGGGCCTCGCGGC
>CAXTNS010000763.1:0-1841 GCA_964245465.1 uncultured Thermoanaerobaculia bacterium | reverse complement strand
GCGGCCCTCCCCGGCTTCGGCCGGATCACCGGCACGACCCCGGCCTGGGGGAGCAACGGCTGGGTGGTGGCGGGGAGCCGCACGAAGAGCGGCCGGCCGCTGCTCGCCAACGATACCCACCTGGGACTCCAGATGCCCTCCGTCTGGTATCAGGTCGGCCTCCACGGCGGCGGCTACGACGTGACCGGCTTCTCCTTCCCCGGCATGCCCATGGTGGTCATCGGCCACAACCAGAGGATCGCCTGGGGGATCACCAACCTCTGCGCCGACGTGCAGGACCTCTACGTCGAGAAGCTCGACGATCCAACACGCCCGCGGCGCTACCAGTACCAGAACGCCTGGCGGGACTTGGCCGTGCGCCGCGTGGAGATCGAGGTCAAGGGCAAGCCCAAGGCCGCCTACGAGGTGTGGGAGACCCAGCACGGCCCGATCGTCAACGACGTCATCACTGAGCTCAAGGGAAGCCCGCCCATGGCCCTGCGTTGGCCGGCCCTCGCGGGCACCCGCCTGGTCGACTCTCTCGTGGCGCTCAACCGGGCGCACGACTGGCCCTCCTTCCACCGGGCGCTGGCCGCCGGGGAGCCCCCGAGCGTCATCTTCGTCTATGCGGACGTGGACGGGTACATCGCCTACGAGTGGACCGGCCGCGTCGCCGTGCGCGCCCCCGGCCACCAGGGGACGGTGCCGGTCCCCGGCTGGGATGGCCGCTCCGAGTGGCAGGGTTTCATCCCCTATGAGGAGATGCCCAAGCTGCTCGATCCGCCGTCGGGCTTCATCGTCACCGCCAACAACAAGGTGGTGGGGGACGACTACCCTCACTTCATCGCCTACGACATGGCCGATCCCTACCGGGCCGAGCGCCTCACCGCCCTCCTGTCGGCCGGGCGGGGCTTCACCCGCGACAGCCTGCGCGAGATCCAGGCCGGCACCCAGGGCCTGCCCGCGGCGGCCCTGCGCCCCTACCTCCTGGCCGTCCCTCCCGCTGGTGAGAGCGAGAAGGCGGCGCTTGACCAGGTCCGCCGCTGGGACCTCCGCTACGATCCGGGATCGGTCGGGGCCACGGTCTACGAGGCCTGGTACTGGCACCTCCTCGGGGAGGTCCTGGGCGACGAGCTGGGCACGGACGTGCTCAAGGAGTACCGCATTGTGGGCATGAGCCAGGTGCCGTCCATCATCGGCCTCATGGCGCGGGCGAACGATCCCCTGTTCGACGACCGGCGGACCCCCGCGGCCGAGCGCCGCGACGACATCGTCCGCCGGAGCCTCACCCGGGCCGTGAAGTGGCTCTCCGAGCGCTACGGGGACGATCCCAAGGACTGGACCTACGGCCGGGTGCACTCGGTCACCCTGGTCCACGCGCCCCTGGGGCAGAGCGGCATAGCCCCCCTGGAGCGCCTCTTCAACAGCGACACCTTCCCGGCCCCGGGCACCGCCTTCACGGTCAACGCCGCCGTGGCCGACGTCACCAATCCTTTCGGCGTGAACTTCGGGTCCTCGCAACGGATGATCGTCGACCTGGCCGACCTCGAAGCGTCCACCTGGGTCAACAGCACCGGGCAGAACGGCCAGCTCTGGCACCGCCACCGGGAGGACCAGATCCCCAAGTGGGTGGCGGTCCAGGATTACCCCATGAGCTTCGGCGAGGCCGCGGTGCGCGCCAACCCCGAGGCGAGCCTGACGCTGGAGCCGGAGAAGTAGGGGCGGCCCCACGTGGCCGCCCTGGGAGGGGGCGGCCCCATGGGGCCGCCTTTCGAGTACATTGCGCTGGAAGGAAGAATCCCGTGCTAGAGTCCCACCCCGAAAATTGTGGGACAACACGACCTCAGCTACCGGCTCTTCTT
>CAXTNS010000762.1:0-3152 GCA_964245465.1 uncultured Thermoanaerobaculia bacterium | reverse complement strand
GGGGCGCGTCCTTGACGGCCAGCCGCTTGGCGTTCTCGGTGGCGCCCACGCCGGGGGTCAGGGGGTCGCCCGAGTAGACGGGCATGTCGGCCACGGAGCCGCGCTGGGCACTCCACTCGGAGCGCCAGCCGCCCTTGGGGTAGACGTCGCCCTGGAAATAGCCGTCCTCGTGGGGATCGGAGTAGATGATGCAGCCGATGGCGCCGTGCTCGGCGGCCACCTTGGGCTTGATGCCGCGCCACGAACCGAAGTAGCGGGCGATGACGATCTTGCCCTTGACGTCGATACCGCGCCGCTCGAGTTCCTCGTAGTCGGCGGGCACGCCGAAGTTGACGTAGACCAGCTCGCCCGTGACGTCGCCGTCGATCGAGTAGGCGTTGTAGATGGGGAGCTGCTCGGCCGTCTGGCCGGAGGTCGAATCCTCGGGGAGAACGGGCTCGGCGAGCTTCGCCTGGTAAGCGGTGGGCGCCACCATCTCCAGGACGCGCACCTTGGGCGTGGGGAAGAGGACCTTGAACTCCTCGAGGCGGGCCTGGTAGCCCCAGGAGCGGA
Organism: uncultured Thermoanaerobaculia bacterium; assembly: GCA_964245465.1. Classification (GTDB taxonomy): domain Bacteria; phylum Acidobacteriota; class Thermoanaerobaculia; order Multivoradales; family UBA5704; genus DATARR01. The sequence continues at coordinate 2,600 of CAXTNS010000762.1, read as the reverse complement.
AGAGGTCCGCCATGAATTCTGCGTTGGCCTTGCCGTAGGCCGAGCCCACGTGGTGGGGGCGGGCCGACAGGCGCTTCATCCATTCGCGCAGATTGGAGGCGTTGAGGGATGAGTCGAAGCGGGTCTCCAAGGCGCGCTGCTCCGCGGCGCGGGCCTCGCTGAAGCCCAGGAGGGGGCCGGAGGCCGGGGCGACAACCGGGGCAGTAGCGGCGGCGGCCAGACCCGCGAGGGTGAGACCAAGCGTGGCGGCCAGAAGGGGGGTTGATCTTCTCGACATTGGGCGGATCTCCTCCGGGTGGAGTTTCGTGGCATTCTACGTCCCGAATGGTGGGAGCCGAGACAAGTACGCGGGAGAAGGTAGGAAGGTTTGCATGGGCTCCCTGGCTGCCCCGCCTCTCATCGGAGAGCCTGCTGTGGGCCGCTGGCCTGTTCTGCGCGTTCATCGGCGCCTTCCTGCTGGTGGCCCCCCACCATTTCCGGAGCGCTCCCTATGAGGCCCTGCTGCCCTACGCGCTCGTTTGGGGAACGCTGGCGCTCGGCTCCGGGTTTGGGCTGCTGGCGGTGGCGATCCTGCGTCCGCCGCCCTGGATGGGCTTCGCCGTCTATGCCCTGGCCGGGCTGACTCTGCTGGCGCTCGCCGCGAGCTTCGCCCGGGTGGGGGCCGTCACGGGCATGATCGCCTACACGGTCCTGGGGCTCGGCACGATTCTCGCCGGGCTGATGCCCCGGGACCAGTGGTATTTCAATGCCAGCGATGAGAAGAGGGGAGGCGACCTCTTCGGCCTGCTGATGGGCCTCGTCGCCACGGTCCTGGGCATCCTGATGCTCGCCGTGCCGCGGCTCTTCGAGAAGCCCTTCTACGGTCCCTGCAAGGTGGTCTTGCCGGTGCTGGGACTGGCTTTCCTCCTCGCCGGGCCCTTGCTGTGCCACGTCCAGCTCGCAGCCGTTCCGAAACGGCGGTCTTGGGCGGTCCACGTCTTCTGTGGCATCGTCTATCTGACCTTCGGGGCGTTCGTATCCCTGCCGGGACGGATCTGGACCGGGATTGCCCTCTACTGGGGCGGGGGTGCCATCATCACGTTCCTGCCGTGGGTGCGCGCCCGGCTGGCCACGCTCGACACCTCGGCCCTGCGCACGCGGCTCGCCCTGACGCTCGCGACCTCCACTTCGCTCGCCCTCATCCTGGCCACGGCCGTGGCGACCGCCCAGGAGGAGCGGCTGGCCGCGGAGCAGGCGGTCGCCACGCAGAGGATCGAGGCGCACGCGATCTCCCAGAACATCGCGGACTACATCGAGCTCAACGGCGCCCGGACGTTCGCCGTGGCCACTCTCGCGGGGCGCCTGCCCATGGTCCCGGAAAGCCAGCGGGAGCTGCTCCGGGCCTCCCGGAAGACCTATCCGGACGTGAGCGCTTTCCGCATCGTGGCCGTCGATGGCCGGGTGATCGCCGCCGCGGGCGCCATACCGCTGCCGTCCCGTTTTCTGCGCCCCCTGATCGACGACATGCGGGCCAACCCGCAGCAACGCGTCCAGCTCATCCCCGCTCAGGTCGACCGGTACCGTCTTCTCCTGCTGTGGGCGCCGGTCCACGACGAAGGAAGGGAAATCCTGGGGATTCTGGTGTCCGCGTTCGACTCCGAGGCGCTGGCGCAGCGGATCGCCCGCCAGGGGTCCAGAGTCTCCCTCCACGACGGCCTCGGCAACCGGATCGCCTCCCGCAACGAGGCCACAAGCCCGATCGCCGATCTGCCCAGAGGCTGGGACCGCGAGGTTCGAGTCGGCCGCGAGGTCGAATGGAAGGACGGCATCGCGGGCTTTGCCGTGGTGCCAGGCCTCGACTGGGTGGTGGCGGTGGAGCGGCCACGGATCGACGCCCTCGCCGGGGTGCGGCAGGGACGCGACCTTGCTTTCGGGCTGCTCCTTCTGGTCGTCCCTCTGGCGGTCCTCAGCGGCATTTTCGCGGCGCGCCTCATCGCCCGCCCCTTGGGCGACCTGTCCGGAGCCGTGGACGAGCTGACCGCCGGCAACCTCGCGGCCCCTCTGGGCGCTACGAGCAAAATCACCGAGGTGGCTCGCCTCTCGGCGGCCTTCCAGGAGATGCGCGACCGCCTGACCGAGCGCACCCGCGAGAGCGAGCGCCTGGCGGCCGAGCTGCGCGCCCGGGCTGAGGCGCTCGCCGAGACCGACCGCCGCAAGGACGAATTCCTCGCCATGCTGGCCCACGAGTTGCGCAACCCCTTGGGCGCCATCGCCAACGCGTCCTATCTGATGGAGCAACTGGGTCCCACGGACCCCACCATGGAGCGGGCGGTCGCCATCATCCGTCGCCAGATCCAGCACCTGGTGCGCATGGTGGACGACCTGCTCGACGTCTCCCGCATCACCCGCGGCAAGGTGGAGCTGCGGCGCGAGCCGCTCGACCTCATAAATGTGGTTCGGCACGCCGTCGAGACCCTGCGCTCCCTGGCCGAGGCCAAGGAGCAGAAGATCTCCATGGAGCTGCCGGCCGGGCCGCTCCCCCTCCAGGGCGACGCCACGAGGCTGGAGCAGGTGTTCTCGAACCTGCTCACCAACAGCGCCAAATACACTCTGCGCGGGGG
>CAXTNS010000761.1:0-3159 GCA_964245465.1 uncultured Thermoanaerobaculia bacterium | reverse complement strand
GAATAGACCGGCACGCCTTGATCCCCTGGATGGTAATAGTCCCGCTCGTGGAATCCCACGTAATCCGTGATGTGGATCATGCGGGTAATGCCCAGGAGCGTGCCGTCGGCGTCGAACACGGGCGAGCTGTCGAACCGCCGCCCCTGCTCGTCCAGCTCATAGAGATTGAACACGGTCACGAGGCCCAGCTCCCGCGCCCGGGCGGCAATCCGCTCCGTCGTGGGGCCGGGGACGGGCTCGGCCAGATCGAAGGCCGCCTTGTCGCCCGGGTTCTGGGGGAAGAACCGGTCCAGCACCACCTCAGGAAAGGCGATCAGCTCCGCTCCGGCCTCGCAGGCGGCTGTCATGGTCTCCAGCACCCGGGAGAGATTGGCCTCGCGGTCGGGAGACGCCGAGAGCTGCGCGAGGGCGATCCACATCGAGCTTACCCCCTCCGCTTCTTGAACGACCAGGTGAACACGAAGCGGGCCACCTCCGTGCCGTCCGCCATCCGCCCCACGGTCTCCAGCCGCGCCGTGGCCGCCTCACCCGTGCGGAGCGTCTCCGCCACGGCGGCGAAGGCCTTCGCGCCGTCCTCGCAGGTAAAGGCCGTCACGGCCGTGGCCTTCTTGCCGAAGCTCGCCTCCAGGTTGACGATGAGCATCGCCACCGGCTGGGGGCGGTTTCGGCGGCCATCATGGCCGGGGCGCCCGTGGACATCTCGGCCGCCATGCTGAGCGCCGCGAAGTAGGTCGACCGGAACGGGTTCGTGGTCCGCCAGCCGTAAGGCACCGTCACCACGCAGCGGTCCCGGTCGAGCTCGCGCATCCTGAGGCCCGCCACCAAGGCGAGCGGCAGCTTCGCCAGCATGAAGCCCCGCATCAGGAACGGGTTCAGCATCCGCGAGCGGATCTTCTCGACGGCGGGGCTGGTGGAGGCGGAAGCGGTCAAGGATTCGGACGATTCGGACATGGGGAATCTCCTGGCGGGAGACTATAACGAAGACTCCGCGGCCTGCCGTTCGTGCTCCTTCAGGAAGAGCGGGTAACAACCCTCTTTGTCTTCGGGAGCGACATGGGCGGACCAGATCGCGGTGTCCGGATGGAATTGGCAGTCCGCGAACTCGTCGAGCGGGATCACGGCATAGCGCAAGGGCGTCTCCTCCAGGGCTTTCCACAACGTCACCTGATCCCAGAACCAGGCGCCGGGCCGGATCCCGGCGACCGGGGTCTCGCGGGAATGCCACCGGGCCCAGCCATCGACCAGGGGCCGGCCGCCCGGGCTCACGATCAAGAGGCCCGCGGGCGTCCTCAGGTGCTCGTACACCCGGCCCTCCCAGGTGCCGTTGGTCACGATGAGGGCCGCCTCCGCCTCGCGCATCCGATCCCAGAGATCCGTCAGGGGACGGCGGACCAGGAAGTCGGCGTCCATGAGGCAGTACCAGGGCTCCCGCGGGTGCTCGTCCATGGCCCGCCGAAGCACGGCGATCTTCCGGTTCACCATCCGCTCCGGACTGGTCGTCTCCCACGTCTCCCCTCGCACGATCACCCGTGGATGAGCCCGCGCCAGCTCGGACCGTTGCTCCGGGTCGAGATTGACGACGTCCACGAGCGCCGTCTTGTCGGGCTCATGAAGAGCCAGCGAGCGAAGCATCAGGTGCCCCCAGTGGGCGAACCGCCGGTCGAATTGAAGGATGATCATCCTCCATTAGGATACTCCCCCTATGCTCCGCCCCTTCCGAGTCCCCACCCGCGTCCTCATGGCCCCCGGTGTCATCAGCCAGCTCCCCGAGATCGTCGCTGATTCTTTGCGGAGTGATGCTCCTGAACGGGTCCTCCTGGTGACCGATCCCGGCATCGAGGCGACCGGCTGGCCCGAGCGGATCTGGCGGGCGCTGGCCGGCCGGGAGATCGAGACGATCAGCTTCGACGACGTCGAGCCCAACCCCCGCGTCTCGACCGTGGACCGCCTCGCTGACTGGGGACGAGAAGAGAACGTCTCGCTGGTCGTGGGCATGGGCGGCGGCAGCGTGCTCGACGCCGCCAAGGCCGCCGCCATGGTGATCCCGAACGGCGGCTCCGCGGCCGACTACGAGGGGCGGAACCGTTACGAGAAGGACCCCCTGCCCTTCATCGCCGTGCCCACCACCTGCGGTACCGGCTCGGAGGTGACCTGGGTCTCCGTGCTCACCCACGAGGAGCGGCAGGCCAAGATCAGCGTCAAGGGCGAGACCCTGTTCCCCGCCTGGGCCGTCGTGGACCCCGAGCTCCTCCGGACCCTGCCCGGCCGCCTGGTGGCCTGGACAGGCGCCGACGCCTTGACCCACGCCATCGAGGCCACCACCTGCCGCGTCGCCAATCCCGTCTCGGACGCTCTGGCGGCGACCGCCATCTCGCTCCTCTTCCGCTATCTCCGCCGGGCTGCTGCTGACATCACAGGTGACGCCGAGGCCCGCGAGGCCGTCATGCGCGCCTCCACCCTGGCCGGCCTTGCCTTCGGCAACGCCGACGTGGCCGCCGTCCACTGCCTCTCCGAGACCCTGGGCGGACGCTACGACGTGCCCCACGGCCTCGCCAACGCCGTCCTCCTGGCGCCGGTCACCCGCTACAACCTCCCCGCCTGCAAGGCCAGGCTGGCGACCCTGGGAGAGAGCGCCGAAGCCGTGCTCGAGGCGATCGAAGACCTCGTGAGAGACCTGGAGATCCCCGGTTTCAGGAGTCTTGGGATTCCGGAGGAGGACTACCCCTGGATCGCGGAACGGGCCACGCAGAACGGCTCCAACCCCTCGAATCCAAGGGAGATGGGACCGGCAGAGTACCTGGAAGTACTGACCTCTATCTGAGCAATCCGCCGGTTTCCCCATCCATCATCGCCTTCCGCACCAGGGGCACCGGCGGGCCGCCGTACGACAGAAACCGGTCATGGAACTCCCGCCACGCGGACCGGCCGCCCCGGGAGGCCGTCCAGTCCTCCCGCAGCTTCTTCACCATCAGCTTTCCGAGCGTGTAGTTGAGGTACCCCGGATCGAACGTCACCCGGGCCGCCTGCTGCCGGGCGTTGGCGGGATCCTGGAAGGCCTGCTCGCGGAACATCCGCTCCGCCTCTTCGAGCGTCAGGCTCCCCGTGTGCAGCCCCAGGGCCACGATGTAGCGCACGTTCCGTATCAGCGCGTTCTTGAGC
>CAXTNS010000760.1:0-3168 GCA_964245465.1 uncultured Thermoanaerobaculia bacterium | reverse complement strand
GCATCCTCTGGAATCCAACGCTTGTCTGCAAGATGCAGTTCGCCGGACGGTTACAGACGGTTGAGACGGTTCCGGGTGAGACACCGGACGGTGGACTGGCTCCCGTTTCGCGGTCGGGTGACGTGCTGAGCGACGTGGAGGCCGTTCTCCCCGGTCTTCCAGAGATCTTCGACAAGACAGACCTCTATCAGGCTCTCGGATACAGACCGGCTCGGGCCACTCTCTACCGCGTTCTGCAGGACCTCCAGAAGGAGCAGAAGGTCGCCATCGACGTCCCGAGCCAGGGCGGCCGGCCGACGCTGTACCGGAAGATCGGCTCCCTGAGACCGCCGGCATCCTTGCCGGCCGATTAACTTAAACGGATTCAGTTGCCGGCGGGGACGCCGGCGCCGCCAGTGTCAGGCAGACTCTGAAGTCTCTGACACTCCTGGGCCTGCCCTCTTCAAAAACTTTTCCATCGCTCGTCTGTCGCTCTATTTGGCACCCGTCAGAGTCCCTGCACCTGCTCTCCAGGAGCCCCGAGGGTCTCCCCCTCCTCCAGGGGAGCGGGAACTCCCAGGTCTCCGAGGCGGTCTATTAGGGTATGAACAGAACGATCATGGCGATTCCTATCCTGCTGCTGCCCCTCGGTTGCAGGCTCCGGGGGGACATGGCTCCGCGCTTTCAGACGGCGCCGCTCGCCGGAGATCCAGCCGGTCTCGGAAAGTTCGCGGGCCGGTGGTTCGATGAGAACGGAAATCTGATCGCCGTCGTCTCCAACTCACCGGAACCTCGGTTGAGCGTCCAGACCCCGTATGACCTCGAACCGAAAGATGCTCATTTGAAGAATGGCAAGATCGTGTTCCGCCTGACGAACGACAAGCCGGAAGAGATCTCCTTGCAGCTCACAGGCGAGGACGAGCTCTCGGTGGAGGTGGCTGAGGAGCCGAACGCCACATGCGGCTATCACGTCGTCCAGGCGATCGTCCTTCTCAGGAACCCTCCGCCGGCGTGGCTCATGAAGCAGTCTCTGCGAAAGGGGACCGCGGAAGCCGCTCAATTTGCGAGCAAAGCTTATGAGGGCGCGCTCGACCGGCTCGCGCGGATCCTCTAGGAGAGACGATCAGCCCGCGTCCGGCTTGGTTCCCACCAGCACAGGCTGATAGAAACCTTCGACCCGCCGGACGTTTTCGAAGCCGGACGGTGGCGCGGAGCTGCCCTTCTGAGGTCGAGGTCATTGAGGTCATCGAGATCGTCCTTTCTTGTCCTCAGCCGGCTTGCGGCGAGGTCCGATTCCCTAGACCGACATCGGGCCGCCGAAGTAGGCCCGCCGCGAATTCCTCGCGCTTGTGTCCTCAGGATCGAAATAGGGAATCATCCAGTCATCGCTGTCGATCAGGTATTGCGGCTGCCAGGTCTCCGGCGTCCCGTTCTTGACTTTTTCCATGTACCACTTGACCGCTTCGCGGAACGCGTAATGGTTGTAGAGCCGCAGGTACTCACCCAGATAAATATCGGCGATCCGCTTGTTGCCACGGATGATGAGCATGTTCTCGTCATTAGTGTCTGTGCTGGCCTTGCTGAAGTTCGCGCTGCCGGACACGAGGGTGGGAGACGCGCTCAGGGGGTCCAGTAGCATGTACTTTGTATGGATCCAGTACACGTGGACGTGGGGACTGATCTTCGACAGCTCGGCAAGCCATCGGTCGAAGCTGTTGGTCACGATCCGGTTTCCGATGGCCACGACCACGTTGGGGCGGTTCCGGAGCTCCTGGATGTCCTGCTTGTCCTTCTCCAGAGTCTTCGGACTGTTTCCTTCCTTTTCAAGCAGAGCCATCCGGAGAATCGCATCGTCTGTCCGGTAGACCTCCTTGAACTTCTCGTGCATACCAAAGGCGAAGGTCATGAACAAAGCTTTTTTCGCACCGCCGGCAATGCGCGCATACCATTCGAGGGCATCGAGCGCCGTTCCACGGGGCGAAAAGACGACCGTCGTTTCCGCGGCCCAGGGATTCGGAGGCGCCGGGGATGCCGTCATGTTGTCGTTCCGGTAGTCGTTGTCGATCGCGGGGTCGCCTTCCAGCCGGTGCCAGTAGTCCAGGTAGGCTTGGGCGATCGTCTCGTCCTCGACGATCTGGCCGACGTTCGAGTGGCCGAAGATCCCGTTCTCCGTCAGATTGGTGGAGCCGGTCCAAACGGCTTTCGGCTGTCCGTCTTGGCTGAGGACGAAAAATTTGTTGTGCATGAGCTTGCCATTCGCCCGCCCCTTGCACAGTTGCTTGATCTTCGCGGCGGCGATGGCCTCTCGATTGAGCTTCCAGGGTCCTGTAGGGCCTTCAATGTCGTCGAAAAGGATTCTGACAGTGGCTCCTCGGCCGTGCGCCCGCTTGATGGCCGCCAGCGCGTCAGGCCACTGAAACTCGTAGACCGCGCCGTGGATCGACCAGCCGTCTCCGGCCCGGTCAAGGAAGGCGACCAGAGCCTCCAGCAGGCCTCGCGACAACCATTCGTACGCACCCGGCCCGGCTTCGTCCGGCGGCTGGTTGAGGAATTTGCGCGCGTATTCCTGGGTCGCCACCGAGCCGCGGTTGAAAAAGGCTGAATGGGTCGCTCCGACTTCGCTCTCGGTGGTGATCGGGATTTCAACCTCGATCCTTGGGTCGAGCGCGGTCGGATCGCCATAGAGCGCGACGACCGTGTAGGTATAGTCGTGCCCGGGCTTGACGCTGTAGTCCGCCCACTGGAACGACTGGACCGGGTGGTTGCGACTGGAAAAAGTTTCTCCTTTCACCGGGTGCGGCTCTGTTTTCTCAAATGTCTTCATCCCGCGAAGCCAGATCCTTTCGCCGTCGGCATGATCGAGCCGCATGAAGCCGAATCCCCGAAAGTCCGGGCGTTTTGCCTCGGCAAGATCGAGGCCGAAGAAGACGACATACGTTCCGGCGATGGCATTGATGGTAAGTCCACTTTTTACCTTCCGTTTCCGCATGAGAGATCCCTCCTCGGGTTTGGAAATCCCGGACAGCCGTTCTTCCAATCGTTCCATGTTATTATAACTTCAAAGACAACCCTCCGGCAGTCCAGAAGGAAGAAGCCGCCATGCGAGAACCGATTCCTCCCCGTAGTCTCGCGTCCGAGGTGTTCTTCCCACCTGTCAAAAGGGCTGAGGATTACGTCTTCCTCGAAAAC
>CAXTNS010000759.1:0-3192 GCA_964245465.1 uncultured Thermoanaerobaculia bacterium | reverse complement strand
GCCGTAGCTCGCCGGGTGCGGATCTCCTGGAAGCGCCACCTCTCCCCCCTCGGTGCCCTCGGCACCCTCGGCGAGGCTCCAGAAGCGCCGCGTCACCGCGACACATCGCGCACAGCCGGAGAGGAGGTGGCGGACGACGCGGCGGCGCTCCGCTCCCTCGGTCTCGTTCCGCATGAAGCGCTCCAGAAGCCCCGGGTCGGGATGGTCTGCGGTCATGACTTTCGGCATCTCTCCGCCTCTTTCGGCCCGCCCGGCCGCCTTCACCCTCTCCGAATTACGTTCCGGGGGGCTTTTTCACGACATGGAAGTCGAGAACCTCGGGCAGGAATTACGGGACGATTATAAAGCACATGTTGCCGAAGAAAACAATACTTCCCGTTCAGAGACACGACCATCAAGAACAAAGGTATGCCGGTGCGGAATCTCTTTTTTCGGGCAAGTCATTGATCCACATAAGTTTGCGCTTGCCACAGGGCTCCGGAGAAGGTACATTTCCGCTCATGTCGATCTTCAACGGACTTGGAAGGGCCTTACGCTGGCTCCGCGACAGGCAGGGCAAGCGGCAGTACCAGGTCGCCGACGCGGCAGGGATCACCAAGGCGATGCTCTCGGCCTACGAGACCGGCAAGCAGAAGCCGTCGCTCGATACGCTGGAGAAGATCCTGGCCGCCCTGGAGTGCGATCTCAACGACCTCCACAACGCGCTCCAGATCGTCAACGAACGGCCGGAAGCGATCCGCCGCGGCGGACGGGACTGGTTTCGGGGCAGCTCACCCGATGGCGTTCAGGAAGTGACCGACGCGAACGGGGTGACCCTGTACCGCGTCCTGGGCGTCAACCGCCAGCTCCCGCCGCAGGAGGAGCAGGCCCTGAGCGAGATGCTCGAGGGCTTCCACAAGATGGTGCGCTATCTCCACAGCCGGATTCCCCCGCCCTCGCCCACCGAGCCGGCGGCGGAATCCGACGAAGAGCCGAGCTGAAGAGCGGCGGTCTCCGCTTCTTGCAGGGGACCGCCGTTCCACCCTCTCCTGCTCCGTCCCGGGGAGACCCGGGAAGTCTCTGCTTCTCCTTCCTTTCCCGCCCTCTTCTTCCCGCGTGATCGGCCTTCCTGCGCACGGATCTTGCACAAGAGCAACGCAACCGCGGGAACAACCCGCGGGAGAGTTTTGAAAAGGCTTGAAAAAGCGGGGGGACGTACTCGTGAACGGCGAGCTCGAGAGGCGCATCGCCCGGTTGCGGCGCGGCGACCATCTCTGTCTGATCTACCACAGCGCGGCCGAGCAGACGGCGGCGCTCATTCCTTTCGTCAAGGCCGGCCTCGCGGCAGGCGAGCGCTGCCTGTTCGTCGGGCACTCGACCAGCGCGCGGCGCTTGGAGCGGGCCCTCGGGAGCGCGGGCGTGGACGTGGACGCCGAGTGCGACTGCGGCTCCCTGCTCTTCCTGACCCGCCGGGAGGACTGGCTCCCCAATGGCCGGTTCGATCCCGGGGCCATGATGGACCACCTGCGGCAGGCCGAGCAGCAGGCGCTCGACGACGGCTTTTCCGGCCTGCGGGCGACCTGGAACATGGGCTGGATCCTGGAGGGGACGCCCGGGGCCGACCGGCTGGTCGAGTACGAGGCCCACCTCAACCGGTTCCTCGCCGGCAGCCGCACCTCGGCCCTCTGCCGCTATTCCCGCGACAGCTCGCCGGCCAGCCTGATCCAGGACGCCCTGCACACCCATCCGCTGGCCGTGCTCGGCGACCAGATCTGCCCCAACACCTACTACGAGCCGCCCGACATGGTGCTCGGCGACCGCACGCCCGAAGAGCGGATCGACTGGATGATGGCCCAGATCCACCGCTCCCGCCTGAGCGAGCAGAAGCTTGAGGACGTGAGCCTGAGGCTCTCCCAGAAGCGGGCGGCCCTGGAACGGGCCGACCGCGCCAAGGAGGAGATGCTCTCGATGCTCGCCCACGAGCTGCGCAACCCCCTGGGCACCATCAGCAACGCGCTCCAGGTGCTGCACATGAAGGGCGAGGGCGACGAGACCTGGAAGCGGGCGATCGACGCCGCCGAGCGTCAGGTGCTCCACCAGGCCATGCTGATCGACGACCTGCTGGAGGCCTCCCGGGTCACCCGCGGTCAGGTGGAGCTCCACTGTGAGGAGCTCGACCTCGCCCAACTCGTGCGGGAGACCGTGGCCGGCTATCGCGGCACCCTGGAGGACGCGGGCCTCGCGCTCCGCCTGGAGATCTCGGACGAGCCTCTGCCCGTGCGCGGCGACCGGCTCCGCCTCTCGCAGGCCCTCTCGAACCTCCTCGACAACTCCGCCATGTTCACCGCGCGCGGGGGCCGCATCACCGTGCGGGCCTGCCGCGGGGCCGAAGGCCGGCGGGCCGAGGTCTCCGTACGCGACGATGGCGCCGGCATCGAGTCCGAGGAGCTGCCCTATGTCTTCGAGGTCTTCACCCAGGGCGACCACAGCCTGGACCGCGCCCAGGGGGGCTTGGGCATGGGTCTCGCCGTGGTCAAGGGCCTGATCGAGATGCACGGCGGCGAGGTGCGGGCGCGCAGCGAAGGCCCCGGCAAGGGGGCCGAGATCGCCTTCCTGATCCCCCTGGAGCCCGCCGGTGTCCTCGCCGGCCTGCCGGCCGGGCCGGAGCTCCAGCCGGTGGCCACCCTGGAGGACACCGCGGCCATCTACGGCGCGCGCAGGATCCTGGTCGTCGAGGACAACCCGGACGCCGCGGCCACCATGCGCGACTTCCTGGAGCTGTCCGGCCATGAGGTCGAGCTCGCCGCCTCCGGCAAGGACGGCGTCCAAGCCGCCCGCGAGTTCCACCCCGAGGTGGTGCTCTGCGACATCGGGCTGCCCGGCATGAGCGGCTGCGAGGTGGCGGCCGAGCTGCGGCGCGATCCCGCCACGCGCTCGGCCAAGCTGATCGCCGTCACCGGCTACGGCCGGGACGAGGACCGCCGCAAGTCCAAGGAGGCCGGCTTCGACATGCACCTGACCAAGCCGGTCGACCCGGCGCAGCTCCGCGATCTGCTCCAGGAGCGGCCGCCGCACTAAGCTGGCAGGAAGGAGTACCGCAGCACGAAGAGCACGGCGAGCACGTACATCAGCCAGTGCACCTCCCGCCCCCGCCGGGCGGCGAGCTTGACCAGGGCGTAGACCACGATCCCCGCCGCCAGCCCGTGCGAGATG
>CAXTNS010000758.1:2702-3193 GCA_964245465.1 uncultured Thermoanaerobaculia bacterium | reverse complement strand
TGGGTGTCCGCGAGGGCGGCCTCGACGCGGAGGGCGTTCGCCGGGAAGTGCCACTCGCCGCGGATCCAGCGCACCCGGGGAAGCCTCCCCGCGTCGCGCAGGGCTTCCAGGATCTCCCCCTCCGCGCCTTCGCAGTCGAGCTTCAGGAGGTCGATCTCGGAATCGCCGGCCTCGGCGAGGAAATCCAGGACGGAGACGGTCCGCACGAGGGCGGTGGGCCAGCAGGACGGGTCTCCCAGGGGGCGGACCACGTCGGGGACGCGGCTGGCCGCGGCGTTGCCGTCGCGGTTGGCCCGCCCGGACTGCCGGAAGCCGACCTCGCGGGCGTCTCCTGAGCCCAGGACCGCGGCTTCGACGAGGGTGACGCCGGGGATGCCGTCCAGCGCGGCCCGCAGCGACTCCACGGCGCGGTCGCGCTCGACCGTGTCGCGCAGGTCACGGTCGCGCTGCACGAGGGTGATGGCCGCGGGCTTGCCGCCTTTGGCCAAAAG
>CAXTNS010000758.1:0-2692 GCA_964245465.1 uncultured Thermoanaerobaculia bacterium | reverse complement strand
CGCCTGCCGGCCCCGGGGCGTGGCCCGCACCCAGAGGGAGACCCCGTCCACTTCGACCCGCTCCACGTCCAGGAGCGAGCGGCTCTCCACGAGGAGCTGTTCAAACATGGCGCGCCGCCCTCTGGCGCTTGCGGCGCGCCAGGTCCCAGTCCCGCTGCCAGATGGTGTCGCCCGGGTCCGGCCACCAGCGCCAGTCGCGGTCGGCGCGGCCGAAGGGGCTTTGGAAGACCTCGGCGCCGTTGTCGCCGCCCCATTTCCGGAGGTAGTAGGGATAGTTCCACCCGAAGTGGGTGGTGCCGTTGCTCGCCCAGTACTCCGGATCGCTCTGGATCGTCTGCGAGCCCAGGTGGTCGGCCCCGCGGTTGGGCAGGTTCAGGATCACCCGCTCGACGCCGGCCAACTGGCAGCGGTAGGCGTAGTCTTGGTCTTCTTTGTAGGCGGGATAGAAGTTCTCGTCGAACCAGCCCACGCGGGGGACGATCGCCGTGTGGAGGACGAAGAAGTTCCAGGCGTGGATGTGCCAGAGCCTCTCGTCCGCGGTCGAGTCAAGGGCCCGCTCGCGGGCCGCGGCGAGGGTGCCGGGGTGGAGGAAGGTGTCGTTCGAGCCGATGAAGACGAGCTCGTGCCCCCAGCCCATCCCCGTGCGGAGGATCAGGTTCCAGGAGCCGGTCCCGCCCAGGTTTCGCTCGGGCTTCCACACGGTCGCGCCCCGGCTCCCGGCCAGCACGGCCAGACCCGTGTCGAACGCGGGATCGAGCGTGTTGTTGTTGACGATCAGCACGTCCGCGGGGAGGTCGATCCGCTCCAGGCACTGTTGGAGCAGATCGAGCCGGTTCAGGAGCGGAATTCCCAGGAAGATCTTTTGCGAAGGCACTGCCCGGCAGTATAGTGCAGGCTTCCATGACGCGCGACAGAGTCTCGGTCCTCTTTCCCCACCTGATCCTGGGCGGGGGCGAGACCGCCATGATGGCGGTGGCCGAGGGACTCCGGGAGCACTTCGAGATCTCGGTCTGCGCTCTCGACCGGCGGCGGATGACGGTCGAGCGGAGCGCCCGCGGCGAGCTCTCCGGCCGCTTCGGCGCGGTCGCCTTCGTGCGCGAGCCCGAGGAGTTGCGCGCGGCCTTGGCGCCGGTGGACGCCGTGCTCTGGTACGGCATGAACCCGTTCACCCCGTCGGTGCTCGAATCTCTCCCCCGAAGGCCCGCCTCCATCCGGGTGGTCCACACGAGCAAAGAGGAGGAGGGAATCCAGTACCACGAGCGGTGGAGCCACTGCATCGACGCGGTGGTCTGCGTCTCCCCGGCGGCCGGGCGGCGCATTCCGGACGCGGTGTGGGTCCCCAACACGGTTTCGGCGGACCGCCTCGCGGGCGAGCCCCGGCGCTTCTTCCCGCCCCGCCGGCCGACCCTGGGTTTCCTGGGGCGCCTCTTCCACTTCAAGAACGTCGCCTGGCTGGTGGACCACCTGGAGGCGTTGGACGTGAACCTCCTCGTCCAGGGGCTCGACACGGAGGAGATGACGCGGGCGGATCTGGAGAAGCGGGCGCTCCGGCGCGGGGTCGCGGACCGGGTCCGTTTCCTCGATCCCGGCCCCTGTGTGGGGACTCTGCTGCGGAGCGTGGACGCCCTGGCGGTCCTCTCCGAGCAGGAGGGCTTCCCCATGGTGGTGGTGGAGGCGGGGCTCCTGGGCGTTCCGGTGGTCGCGACCCGCGTGGGCGCGCTGCCGGAGGTCTTCGCAGAGGAGATCGCCTTTGTGGATCGGGACGGCAGGGCTCCGGAGGTCGAGTCGCTGCGGGCGTCCGTGGCCGTGGCGTCCCCGGACCTCGGCCAACGGCTCCGGGACCGGGTGGCCCGCCTCTGCAGCCGGGAGGCGGTCGCGGCCCGCTACGCCGAGGTCCTCTGGGCCCGGATCGCGGAGCGGAGATGAGCGGTCGCCCTCTCGGCTGGCTGACGCTCACCCACTCCAGACGGGAGACGAACCTGGCGCGCTGCTCCGTCCAGCTTCTCACCTGGCGGTTCAGCGACCCCGCGCGGCTCGCTTCGTCCCCGCCCTTCGAGAGCCTCGGGCCGGCCCCCCTTCTCTACAGCGGCGCGGTCAGCTTCCATCTCGTGTCCGAGGACGGGGCTGGGCGCCTGCGGTTCGAGAGCCGGGGGAGCGTGGGGTCGCGCGCCCGCATCCAGCACGCGGCCTTCCTCCCCTCGGGCGACCTGCTCGTCGGCTTCTCATCACCGCCACGGGCCGGGTGGAGCGCACCTTCCGCCTGCCGCGGGAGCTCTACGGCCACAATTACGACCTCGCGCCGGAGACGGACCTCCGCCGGCACTACATTCCGGACGAATTCCAGTCCACCCACGTCAACGCGGCCTTCCGGGACTCGACCGGCCGGTGGGCGGCCGTCTCCACGCCTCCACCGGGAGGCTTTCGGCTCCTGGCCGGTGGACGGCCCCGGCGAGCCGCCTCCGGGGTGGCTCGGCAACAGCGTGCAGGCGCTCGCGTTCCGGAGGATCGCCTGAGATGGCGGACCTCCGGGTGGCCGGCGCCTACGACGCCCTGGCGGCCGACTACGACGGGCTGGTCGCGGAGGATTTCTGGATGCGGCAGGTGCTCTGGTCGCGCTATCTCGCGCTCTTCCGGCTGGGGGAGCGGGTGCTCGACGTGGCGTGCGGCACGGGGCTCGACACTCTCTACCTCG
>CAXTNS010000757.1:2963-3197 GCA_964245465.1 uncultured Thermoanaerobaculia bacterium | reverse complement strand
GGAGGAGGCACCGTCGAGCCGCCATCCTGAACGAGCAGGCCGACGGCCGAGTGGAGGCGCGTCAGGTCCTGCCCCATGAGCTTGCCCAGGGGAGCCCGCTCGGCGATGGCGGAGTTGATGATGAAGATGGCGAGCTGCCGGCCGTAGGCCAGCATGGCGGCGTTGCCCGTCTGCTGGCCGACGCGGACCAGGACCTCCGCGGCGCCCGTCTTCTCCGGCGTGAACAGATCGCGC
>CAXTNS010000757.1:1986-2943 GCA_964245465.1 uncultured Thermoanaerobaculia bacterium | reverse complement strand
TGTCCGTCACCGTGTTGATCGTGCCGTTCAGCCGGCCGCCCGACCAGTTGTACACCAGGGCCAGTGCCCAGGAGCCGGAGACGCTGCCGTCGCCCATCACGGTCGGCTCGAGGTCTTTGAAGGTGTTGGCGACCACGGAGATCACCTGGCTCGGCCGCAGGGCCGGGATGCCGATCGCCGCGTCGCCCGTGTCCTTGGCGAACCGGTCGAGATAGTGCATGTCGTACATGCTGGTCTGCCACAGCGGATCGGTCTGATAGGTGCCGGCCGCGCCCATCAGGGCGGGACCGCCCCAGAGGCCGTAGGAGACGCCGTTGCGCGTGGCCTGCGCGTACTGCTGGGTGACGGCGCGCGCGAAGCCGGAGCGGAAGTCGTCGAGGTAGCCGGCGTCGCCGCTGGCCAGCCCGAGGAAGTGGAAGACGCTCTGCCACTGCTGGGCCACGCGGCCGGTCATGCCCGCCGTCAGCTTCACCGGCGCGTCGGCCGGGCAGGCCACGCCGGTCCAGCGGGTCTCGCAGATCCAGTTGCGCATGTTGTCGGCGCCGCGCTGGAGGACGTCGATCACCGTCTGGTCGCCGGTGAGCCAGTAGTAGAGGAAGAGGTTCTCGAAGTAGGCGTGCGAGCTGTTGAAGTCGGTGCGGTAGGCGCCGTAGCCGGTGGGCGCCTGGCCGCAGTAGAACCAGGAGTCGGTGGGGCCGCACTGCATCATCTGGGTGTGCAGGGTGCGCAGGGCGCCGGGGAAGGCGATCTCGTCGAGCCACTCGACCTCGCCGGTGCGGAACGCCCACACCGGGGCCGTGCTCACGGTGTTGTGGTAGTCCGTCCAGGCGCTGCACCAGAAGGTGTTGTCCCAGGCGTCGGCCGGGGTCGGATCGTCGCCGCCGTCGCACGTCACCTCGCCGAGCTCGCCGTCCTTGCCCCAGTAGCGGGGATAGACGCCGAAGGTCATCAGGCCGT
>CAXTNS010000757.1:0-1976 GCA_964245465.1 uncultured Thermoanaerobaculia bacterium | reverse complement strand
TCCTTCTCCTGGCGAAAGTCGCGGGTCGGCAGGCCGAGCTCGCGCTTCGCCTGGTCGGCGGGCAGGGCGCCCACGGGAAACTCGTCCAAGGCGTCGGAGGAGGCCAGCCAGCGGGCGTCGGGCCAGGCGTGGAGCGGCCGGTTCAAGGGCGCCCAGGTGGTCCGGTTGAGCTCGCCGCGCGAGGGCGCGCCGGAGGTCGCGGGCATCGCCGTCACCGCCATCGTGGCGAAGAGCCCCTGGTGGTTGGCCAGCCAGGCCCTGTCGTCCACCAGGTCGACGGCCATCCGGCCGCCGGACAGCAGGCGCAGGGCCTGCGGCTCGTAGCGGTGCATGTGGCTGAGCGCGATGGCCACCGTGCCTCGCGGGCCGCTGGCCGCCAGCAGTCCGCCGTCGGCCTTGGCGCCCGTGGCGGAAGCTCCCGCCACGTTGACGTCGAAGGCCAGCGGCGAGGTGCGGGTGGGCCGGAGCTGCTGGCGCACCCAGGCGCTCTGCGTGGCGCCCACCGTGCCCGGGATGGCCGCGGCGCCGAAGTTGCCCGCCGCCAGCACGCTGGGCGTGCCGCCCAGCTCGACGGCCAGCTCGTCGCGCACCTTCTGCACCAGCACGCCGTTGGGAGTGCCCGCCGGGGTCATGGTGCAGCCCACGCAGGCCAGGTTGCCCTCCCAGTTGGCGACGTGGCGCACGATGGCCGTGGGCGAGCCGGCCGTGAACACGTAGCGCCGCCGCGTGCTCAGCTTGCCGTCCCCGATGGCCGGCGTGTCATAGACGCCCTGGACCACCACCACGGCCGAGAGCGGTCCCTGGTGCTCGATCACCACGCTGCGCGTGGTCGAGTGGCCGTAGTCGGCGTCACCCGTGCGCAGCGAGAGATTCCCCCCGCCGATCAGCCGGGTGCCGTTGTCCAGCACCACCTCGTCGAACAGGGAGCCGGAGCCGGCGCCCAGACGGAAGATGGCGGCGCCGGTGTCCACGGTCACGGCGTTGCCGTTGCGGGTCACCGTCAGGGGCCGCGCCAGCGCCGGGTTCGGTCCGGCCGAGCCGTTGGTGACCAGCCGGTAGGTGGCGGCCTGGTTGGCCCCGACGGTGGCCGGGAAGCTCACCAGGAGCCACTGGATGGGCGCGGTCGCCACGCTCTTGCCGGCGTTCCAGCGCGCCGTGACCGTGAATTCCGCGGGCACGGGAGTGCCCGCGGCGTCCACGACCGTGAGGCCGGCCGTGCCGAGCACGTTCAGGCCGCGGGGGAGGGGCACGCCCGAGCGGACGACCTCGTTGCCGCGGGCCACTCCCGCGGTTTCACGGACGGTGAGGATCAGTTGCGAGGGAACGGGGACGGTTGCTGCGGAAGCTCCTGCCGTGAAGAGGCAGGCGATCAAAAGGGACGAAACAGCTACAACGGCGCTGCGCAAGCCCTCCAGCGACATACGAGCTCCTAGCGGTCCACCACCGACACCCCAACACGGTTGATGGATGAGTCCTCCTGCCGGGCAGTGGACTTACCCCGAACAGGCAGGATGGCGATCGGCCCGGAGGTCGATCAACCGGCTACGACTTGTGATCCCCTAGGGGTTCAATGCATGTGAAGCTATAGGCAGAAATTTTCAAAGTCAACAGGTCGGAGTGCTGAATTCTCTACATCGACCTTTCTCAGCTTTAAAGGATGGAGAGAGTAGAATCTTCTCTCGCAAGTGATTACTTTGTGGGCACGGGGTGCGCCCGGGGTGCGCAGGGTCAAGGCAGAAAGGGTTCAAGTGGCAGGTAAGAGAGGATAATCAGCGCGATGACCGGATCCCGTCGTTTGACTCCAGGCGATCTCTGGGCTTTCCTGCGCGCCTGGACCGCCCTCC
The DNA here is from genome assembly GCA_964245465.1 of uncultured Thermoanaerobaculia bacterium. Taxonomy (GTDB): domain Bacteria; phylum Acidobacteriota; class Thermoanaerobaculia; order Multivoradales; family UBA5704; genus DATARR01. The sequence continues at coordinate 132 of CAXTNS010000757.1, read as the reverse complement.
TCGCCGCCGACTGGGGGCTGCGCCTGTTGCCCTTCGCTCGTGTCGAGGGCATGCTGGCTCGCCAGCGGGGAGGAGGGACCGCGGACGAGACCGCCGTCCCGGGCGGCGCGAAAGCCGACGACACATGGTGAC
>CAXTNS010000756.1:0-3209 GCA_964245465.1 uncultured Thermoanaerobaculia bacterium | reverse complement strand
ATCAGCGAATCGTCCTTGCCCGCGAGCAGGCTGCCGACCGAGGGCTCGGCCCAGAACCACTGCCGCTGCATCCTCCCGATCACGCCCGCCGCCTCGGCCGGCGGAAGGGGAATGAAGCGTGTCGAGTAGCGCAGAGGAAAGGGCAGCTCGGATAAGGCGGCAAGCTCTCCCGGACGTGTCGAGGCCGGAAGGCCGTAGATCGAGACCAGCGCGAGATGCATCTCGCCGACGTTCGGCTCGCACACGCCGACGAAATCCTGCGGTCCCAGGACGGCATCGAGCAGGATCCCCGGTTCGAATTCCGCGGCCCGGCCACCCCCGAGACCCGTCGAACACTCGCGCAGGTGACCGAGCGTCCGACCGCGCGCGAGCGCCTCGATCCGCAGGACCGAGGACAGCCGCTCCTCGAGAGCCTTCAAGCGCTCGCAGAAGCCGAGGACCGACCTTTCCCAATCCGCCCGCTGGCTCTCGAAGCCCCGCTCGAACCGCAGGGCGAGCCGCGAGTAGATCTCGCGCGACGGGACCTGCGTGACGGTCAGGATCGTTTCGGTGATGAAGTGCTCACCGGCCTCCGACTCGTAGTCCTCTCGCCGCAGACCGTCGAGGAATGCCGTCAACAAATCCGGGAAAGCCCCTTCTGCGGGATAGCCGGAGGCTCGCCGCCGGATCGCGTCGACATGTACGACGTGCTCGCCGGCAAGGCCCAGCAGCACGGAGTTGACGACCGCTGACAGCCGTTCAAGGCTCTCAGCCGTCGAAGTGCTGAAGTCGGGACCCTCGATGACGAAGCAGCTCGACAGGGTGCCGTCTTTGTTGACGATCACGACCCGGCCGTCGACGACGAGGCCGAGACCCCAGGGAAGCAGGTCGGTCAAGCCTGCAGACGATCGAGGACGCCGAGCTCTGCCAAAGACCCAGCCCGCCAGGGCTGCGCCCGCACCAAAGCCGAAGATGGATTCCAGGAAGCTCATGGGGCGGGTCACTTCACGAGGGCCGAGAGCGGCCGCTTTCCCTGCGGCCGCCGCAACTCGGGACGAGCGACGTAGAACCCTCGGTAGGAGAGCGATTCGGCGAAGACGTCGACGGCTCGTGCGTCCCCCTTCGCGAGCCAGACCAGAAGGGGATAGAGGACCACCAGGTCGAACGCCAGAAAGGCAAGGCTCAAAGGACGAATCCCGCCCGCCGTGAACTGCGCGCCCAGCACCGCAAGGAGAAAAAGGGCCGGCTTCTGGGGCATGCCCAGGATCAACGCCGGCCGGATCAAGGACTGGTGAATACGCTGCCGCCGCACCGCGCCAGTTCCTCAGCAGGACGGCCGATGGTCGCGGGCGTCCGGCGCCGTGGGGCCGAAGGAGAGCACCCGAGCCGCGAAGAAAAGGGCGATCACGAGATTCGCAACGACTCCGCAGGCGACCAGAAAGCCCGGCCGCCAGTCGAAGTCCCCTTCAGCCGACGAGATCCCGAGCGTGTCGAGGAATCCCGGGATCCCGACCAGCAGAGCCCCGCCCGCAATGACCGTCCCGACGTTCTTCATCCAGGGCCGGTCATGGGAGACCATGACGCCCACGATGCCCGCGAAGAACGCCGCGATGATCACGGCCTTGGCGGTCGGACCCGTCAGGTTGCTGGTGATCTTGTCGAACGCCGCGTTGAAGGGCAGGGTCTCGCCGCCAGCGGCAAAGGCCGCTCCCTGGAGCGCGACCAGCGCCGTTGCCGCCGCCAGGCTCCGTGCGATCCAACGTCGTCTAGACATGGACAACCTCCCGCGCCGTCAAACCGGCCGTCCTGGACCGGACGGACCCGGGGCATCGAGCTGAATGCTCTTTAAGTTAGCGCGAGATATACTGTATAGAACCAAGAAGTGTTCCGCAACCCCCCGAGATACCCAATTCATCTTGACGCAATGGATTCCTGCTAGAATTGCTTGCCAGATGCCCCCACGCCGAGAGCGCCCCCTGCCGAAGCTTCCCATCAGCCTGGAAGCCCTGCCGCCGCCCGAGTCCAAGCGGACGGAGCGGATGATGCTGTCGTTTTCCCCGAGCGAGATGGCGATGATCGAGAAGGCCGCTCGCGAGCGGGGAGAGCAGCCCGCGGTCCTCTGCCGGACGATCATCCTCACGGCCTTCCAGAACTCGGCCATGAGGGCTTTGGCCGAACGGCCCGACCTCCTCGATTTGAGCCCCGTCGAGCAGCAGCGGGCTCTTCTCGAAGCCTTTTCGATCGAATAGAGCGCTTCAGGCCAGGCGCTCGAGCTGGTAGCCCCGGCCTTCAAGCCACCCCTGAACCCTCACGATCTCGACAATCTTCGGTGCCGATCCGACCCAGGCCATCTGAACCACGAGCCGGATCACCTCCGCGATCAGGGTGTGCTGCTCCAACTCACCCGCCCCCAACCTCGCCAGGCGGTTGAGCCGCAGGAGTGCCCCCGGAGGGCTTCCCGCGTGGATGGTGCACATGCCGCCTCCGTGGCCGGTCGCCATCGAGTCGAGGAACGGGTAGGCGTCGCGGCCCCGGACCTCCCCGACGACGAACACGTCGGGATGGCACCGGACGCCGATCCGGACCAGGTCGTGCAGGGCGACTCGCTTCTCTACGGTCACCATCTTCAATGTGTCGCGCGCCGGACAGACCACCTCCGGCGTGTCCTCCAGGACCACCACCCGCACACCGGGCCGGAGGGCCACCAGCTCATGAAGAAGGGCGTTGACGAGGTTGGTCTTTCCCGACTTCGTGGCGCCCGAGACGATGAGGCTCTCGCCGCTGGCGAGGGCCTCTTTCAAAACGGCGTACTGCTCGGGCGAAGCCGAGCCACACGCCACCAGCTCGGGCAGCAACAAGATCCTCGCTGGGTGCTTGCGCACGACGAACGTCGCAGCCTCGACGAGCGGCGGGACTATTCCCTGGAGCCTGGCCTTGCCGAAGATCTCGGCCGGCAGCTCGGCCGCGATCTCATAGACCCCTTCCTCCCCGCCGAGGGAGATCCCTTCTCGCGTTGCCGCGATGTTCAGGAATCCACGAATGCTCTCCTCCGTCAGAACGAGAGCCGTCTCTCGACGGCCACCGACTCCATCCGTCCGTACCACCAGATCGTGGTTCACATACACTTCGACGATTCTCTCGTCAGCAAAAAGCTCACAGATGCAAGGCCCCAGGAATCTCGCCATGGCGGCCGCGTACTCAGAATCAGCCATGGACTCGCTCCAAGCCTT
>CAXTNS010000755.1:0-3222 GCA_964245465.1 uncultured Thermoanaerobaculia bacterium | reverse complement strand
CAATTGCCCGTAGAGTCGATCTGCGGGCTTCTGCAGAGCTGGCCAAGATCAAGGGCGGCCTCAAGAACCGCGTGTTACTGGACAAGGTTGAGGCGGACTTTCTTCCGCAAAACCCGAGCTACGACAAGGGGGTGGTGAGGCTCTTCCAGCACATCTTGTACGAGGCACGGGATCGAAAATTTCATCCCACAGAAGTTGTCGTCCAACCCTTCCAGGAAAGCGCTCTTGGGGATCTGTTGCGAATCCAGATCGTGCAAAAGATCGCAATACAGCTCGGCATTCTAGGGACGTTCGCCGGCTTGATTGTTGCGATGCAAAGACTGAGGGAAAGACGCGATTTACTGGAGTCCGGTACCCTGAATAATCTTTTCGAAGCTCTCCACCTCTCATTCAGCACTAGCGTTGCAGGGCTCGAAGTCGCAATCGTTCTGGCGGTTGCCCTCCTTGTCCTCCGCCGCCGTCAGGAAAGCTTTTTTCAGAATATGGAGAGTGCGAGTGCTGCACTCACTTCCCTGGCACGCAACTCGGTCATCCAAGATGAGTTCCTCGCCGAGCTGGAGCAGACGAGGACGACGCTCGCGCAAGTGGGTGAGCGCGTACGGGAACAGACGCGGGAAGTGGAAGTCCAGACCGACACCATTCGTGGAGGGCTCGAGCGACTTGCCTCCCTGCGCTCCGACTTCGACTCCTTCTTGGAAAGGATTCGTCAGGAGCAGGGAATTGTACTAAGCGAAATGAAGTCGGTCTATGAAATTATTGCTCCCCGGCAAGTGGCCGAGGAGCTACGCAAGGGCCTTCTCGAGGCAAACAGACAGCTCGCTGAAAGCCTGCGGGAAGACTTGAGTAAAAGCCTGGCATCTCTCGATCAAGTAAATAGGGCCCTGGAGCTCGCCAAGGATTTGGGTAACCAGGCAGAGAGTGTGAGCGGAAGTCGGACACAGAGTTTCGAGGCGAGCCGCGCCACTTTCGAACGAGCTGCCGCAGAGATCGCCGGGGTTCTGGCCCGGCTTCCTGCCGATCTGGCGGTCCAACTGAACGAGAGCGTCTCCCAATTAGCATCCAACGAGCAACGCCTGGAACAGAATCTCGATAGGATCTCACGCAGCTTTGAAAGCCTTGCTCGCGACATTGGACGTAACAATTCACTGCTCGTGGAGGTCGTCTGGTCACAGCGTTTCTACTGGTCTTTGCGCCGTAGGCTATGGACCTGGCGGGAGTCTCTGCGCAAAATGCTATCCCGCCGGCGTACACTTCCAGAAGGTATTCCATGAAAAGAGTGTCGGTTCTTCTCGGAGAGGATGAGGCATACTTCGGCCCAGGGACGGAGCTGGCGATCTCTCTGGCCGCTTTACTGCTTATCATGTTTGCGGTCAAGAGTGGCCTCGACGAACAAAATCGCCGAGGCCTGGAGATCGAAACCGTTCGCCGCAATCAGATGTACTTGGTCGATGCCATTGCCTCGCATTACGACACACCTCACCGAGAGATCGGCTCAGATCTCTATGGAATTTACATTCGAAGAAACTCTGCAGGATCTGCCCCTGACTTCACGATTCAGAACGATGCGACGCTGCAGCGCATCAGCTTCAGCAGTAACGTGCTTTTCCAACCCGATGAAATCGAGCTGAGTCCTCAAGGGCAAACGATCCTCGAAGTCATGGCCGAGGTCCTGCGAGAGCAGATACAACAGATCCAAGAGCTCCAGATCCAAGGACATGCTGATCCGACTCCGTCGCGACGCTATTCTTCGAATCTCGCATTGGCAGCTCAACGGGCGATGGCTGTCTTTCAAACACTTCAGGAATCCGGGATTGATCCGAGAAGCTCCATGATGTCAGCGACAACCTTTGGCGAGTATGTCCCAGTGCAGAGACGCATTTCCGGCGGATCCTACTCGCCTAGGAGGCTCCTGCAGGATAACGATTCCCTTGGTGAGAGGGAGCTCAATCGGAGAATCGAGATCCTGCTGATTTATCGGCGCTAGAAGCGGTCTCATAAATATTCAGCCCGTCAGGGGCGGCCGTTATTAGCTCGGTCCTTCAGGGCGCCGGGAAACTGTGGTCCCCCCATCCCAAGTCCCGTAGGGACGGCAGGAGGTCGGAGTCTCAAGAATCCTGCCGCCCCTGGCCGGGGCTGGGAAGCAACGCGAACAGAGACGCGTATTTATGAGACCGCTTGTAATCCTACCAGCTCTCCTACTTCCCCTTCGCCACCTCCGACAACGCCTTCTTTCTCGCCGCTTCGAACTCGTCGCCGGGGTTCCAGGCGGGGAGCTTGGGGTCGGTGGCGATCTGGAGGCCGGCGTAGAAGCCGAGTTGGGCGTCCTGGATCATGCCGTCGTAGGTCCACTTGGGATCGTACTCGTCGCTCGGCTGGTGGTAGCGGTGCTCTTCGTAGTCCTCGACCTGCTGCTTGCCCCATTCCTTGGACTTGCCGACGTACTCGGTGCCGCCGTCGAGGTAGATGGCCGGCACGCCGATCTTGGCGAAGTTGAACTGGTCGGAACGGTAGAAGAAACCGCGGTCGGGGAACTGGTCGCCCAGGAGCTTGCGGCTTTGGCTGGCGGCCAGGCTCTGTACCACGGCGTCCAGCGAGGACTTGCCGAGGCCGACGAAGGTGAGGTCGGCCGTCTTGCCGAGGACGTTGCCGCCGTCGTAGTTGATGTTGGCCGCGATCTTTCCAGCCGGCATGGGCGGATGGGCCGCCAGGTACTCGGAGCCCAGAAGACCCTGCTCTTCGGCCGCCACGAAACCGATGAGGATGGAGCGGCGCGGACGCTGCGGCAGCTCGGTGAAGGCCTTGGCGATGGCCAGGAGCTGGGCGCAGCCGGCCGCGTTGTCGATGGCGCCGTTGTAGATCTTGTCACCTTCCTTGTCGGGCTCGCCGATTCCCAGATGGTCGTGATGGGCGCTGTAGAGCACGACCTCGTTCCGGAGGTTGGGATCGCTCCCCCGCAGCCGGCCCAGGACGTTGGCCGTCTTTTTCTTGGAGATCTGGGTCGGGAGGGTCAGGGAGGTGGTGATGCCCAGGGGGACGGGCTTGAAGTTCCGGCTCTTGGCCTGCTCGACGAGCTTGGCGAGGTCCTGTCCCGCTGCCTGGAAGAGCCTTTTGGTGGCGTCCTCGGTGGTCCAGCCGGCCACCTGGATGCGGGGCTCGCCGGCCGCCGGGAGCTCGAACTGCTCGCCGGTCCAGGAGGTCTGGACGACCTGCCAGGGGTAGCCG
>CAXTNS010000754.1:0-3228 GCA_964245465.1 uncultured Thermoanaerobaculia bacterium | reverse complement strand
GCATCCGGTGGCCGAGGTCAGCTGACGTCAGCGTCCGCGGGGCGCTGCCGGAACCGGGGGTGGTTGCGCAGCGGGTCCCAGCGGGGATCGACCCGCAGCAGCGGGACCGACAGGGACGAGGGCCTCCGGAGGAGGAAGTCGATCTCGTCCAGGGCGGCGTCCTGTTCGCCCGTCATCGTATAGATCCAGGCGAGGTGGAGATGGCTCGCGGTGAGGCTGAAGTCGTCCCGGTTCGAAGAGGGGGCGGTGAGGGCCGCCCGCCCCTCCCGGACCGCCTCGGCCTTACGGTCCAGCCCGGCATAGACGATGCCCAGGGCACTATGCGCGCGGCCGTCGTCGGGGTTCTTCCGGACCTCGGCCTCGAGCAGCCGGCGGGCCTCTTCCCAGTCCGTCCGCGCGGTGTCGCGCCGTCCTTCCAGGTCTTCGACCCAGGCGCGCAGCATAGGCCGGGGGCAGAGGTACTCCTGAAGGCTGAAACCCTCGACCGGGCTGCGGTCGGTCCAGCTCAGGGCCCCTTCGGGGTCGCGGGCGTAGACGTCCATCCAGATCCGATGGAAGAGGAAGAAGGGGTCGTCTTTCCGGGGTGCCGTATCCATGATCCGGATCGCCTCGGCCGTGGAGCCCGTGAGGGCGATCGTGCTGTAGGCCTGGAAGGCGTACGGAGCCGGGGAATCGGGGGAGAGCGCGATTGCCCGGTCATAGAACCGGCGCGCCTTGGCGAAATCCCGCAGGGCGTCGTAGGAGATGGCCATCCCGTAGGCGAGGTCGGCCTTGCCCGGGTCCAGCGCGAACGCCCGCTCGAGGCTTTCCGCGGCGGCACGGTGATTCCCCTGGCGCCGCAGGATGTAGCCGCGCACTTCCAGAACCTCCGTGCTGTTCGGGCGCACCTTCGAGACGACGTCGAGCTCCCGCAGGGCTGCGCCGTAGTCGCGGTGTCCCCAGTAATCGTAGTAGGCAAGGGCGAGATGTCCTTCCGGCAGGTTCGGATCCAACTCCAGAGCCCGATCCACGGCCTGGCGAGCCCTGGCCAGTCGCTCGGGACTGTGGTCAACCAACATGTGGTAGGCGAAGGAGTGGGCCTGGGAGAGGCGTGCCTGGGCGAGCGCGAAGGAGGGATCGAGCTGCAGGGCCTGCTCGTAGGCTTCAATCGTCCTTTGGACGATCAGGGGTGAGACGTCCGGCGACTGCTGGAGATGGCGCCCGCGCAGGTACAGCTCGTAAGCCTCCAGATTCTCCGTGGACCGCGTTTCGAGGCTTTCCCGTTCCGGCAACTGGAGCGTGAGGTCGAGTTGATCGATGACCTTCTCGGCGACCTCGGACTGCACGGCGAAGATTTCGTCGATCACCCGGTCGTAGCGTTCGGACCAGAGATGCGTCTCGTCGGCGACCCGGATCAGGTTGGGGGTGATCCGGACGCGGCTCGGCCCGGAACCCGAACGCTGCCAGCGGACGGTCCCCTCCAGGACGTAGTCCGCTCCCAGCTCCCTGCCGATCTGCCGCAGGTCGTTGCCCGGACCGAGGACCGCCGAGTAGGCGACCACCGCGAGCTGGCGAATACCCACGAGCCGGCTGGTGATCTCCTCCGTGACCCCAGCGGAGAAGTAGGCGTCCTCGGGAGGGCCGAGGTTCTTGAAGGGGAGGACGAGGATGGTCGTCCTCCCCGGGGCTTTGGAGTGCCCGCCGGTCGCCGCGGTCTCGCTTGGCGAGCCGGTCAGCCGGCCGTGGCTCCGCCAGCCGAGCCATCCCAGCCCCAGGAGGACCGTCAGGAGGCAGGCCGCGGCGAGGGCAATGGTCATCTCCTTGCGGCGACTCCTGGGAGGAGAGGGCTCGGCCGGCATGGAAATCGAGGGGAGAGTGGGCACCACGGGTGGAGGCGTGTGGAAAAGCCGTGGCAGCTCGAGAGCCGTGGCCGTCACCGGAGCCAGGGCGGGCGGCGTATCCTCGGGCCAGGTGAGATACTCCTCGATGGACTGGAGGTCCAGGATCATCTCGTTCGCACTCTGGTAACGCTCCCGCGGGTCTTTGGCCAGGGCGCGGGTGACGACATGCTCCACCTCCTCGGGAAGGTCATTCCGGCCCCGGCGCAGAGACAGGGGTGAGTCGAGGGTGAGGGCCAGGAGGATCGAGTGGGGAGTGTCGCCGTTGAAAGGGAGGTGCCCGCTGAGCATCTCGTAGAGCAGGACCCCCAGCGACCAGAGGTCCGTCCGGTGGTCGAGCCCGGTCCCGCGCGCCTGCTCGGGAGACATGTAGGCCGGGGTCCCGATCACGGAGCCGGGGCGGGTCAGCCCGGTTTCGCCCAGGAGCTTGGCAACTCCGAAATCGAGGATCTTCGCCTGGCCGCGCCGGGTGATGACGACATTGGCAGGCTTGACGTCGCGGTGCGTGATCCCATGCTCGTGGGCGAAGCCGAGCCCGCGGGCGATCTGGATCGCCAGGTGGAGGGCTTCCGAGAGGGGAAGCGGACCGCGCTCGATCCGGTCCCTCAAGGTCTCGCCGTCGTAGTAGGGCATGGCGAGGTAGAGCTGCCCGTCGGCCGTCTCGTTCACCTCGTAGATCGTGCAGATGTTCGGGTGGTCCAGCCCGGACGCGAGCCGGGCCTCGTGAAGGAGCCGCTCCTTGGCGGCGGAGTCGAGCGTCAGGTCCGGGGCCAGGAACTTGAGGGCGACGACGCGGTTGAGCCGGGTGTCCTCGGCTTTGTAGACGACGCCCATCCCTCCCCGGCCCAGGGGCTGGAGAATTCGGAATTGAGCGATAGCTTGGCCGGCCAGGTTGGCGAACCCCGGCTCTCTGTCCGTCCTAGACGACAAAACGGCGCCTCCCGTGCTGTCTTTGCTTAGCCGCAGAGGATAGCAGAAGCTACGAGCTCCTGCCATCTCGGAGACGGTCGCGCCGTGTTGCGATAGCATGCCCGGAATGCGAGGAGCTCTTCCGTGACCGCCGACCACTTCTTCACTCAGGCCGACCTCGACACGATCCAGGCCGCCGTGCGGGAGGCGGAGGAGCGGACATCGGGGGAGATCGTCCCCTACGTGGTGGACCGGAGCGACGAGTACCCCACCGCCGCCTGGAAGGGCGCGGCCCTGGGGGCGATCCTGGGCCCCTTCGTGGCGCTCGCGCTCTACCGCTGGAGCAGCATCTGGGGGATTCCGCTCGACTGGTGGATTGCGCTGACGGCTCCCCTGGGCGGTGCCGTGGGCTATCTCCTTTCTATGCTGCCGCCGGTCCGGC
>CAXTNS010000753.1:2580-3238 GCA_964245465.1 uncultured Thermoanaerobaculia bacterium | reverse complement strand
TAGAAGGGTCGGCCGAAGAACTCCCGCTCGTTGAACAGATAGGCCACGGGCTCGCCGGTCAGCCGCCGGGCCAGGAGATCACGGAAGCGCCGCTCGGTGTCCGGAGGAACCTCGTTGTCCCGGCGCGCCAGGAGACGGGCCTCGGAAAGATCAAGGACGTGCCCGAGGAGCAGCGCCGCTTCCCGCCTGGAGGCGCCGAACGGGGTGGACGCGAGGAGAGGGCGGGCTTCGGCGAGGAGGGCCGCGATGGTGGGCACGGGGGTAGTGTAATGGCCGTCGTACACGTCAACGCGCCGCCAGCCGCACCTCCATCACCGTCCCGCCGCCCGGACGGATCTCGACCATCTCCTGCCGGGACTGGAAACCTTCCTTGTGGATCTCGATCCGGTACGTGCCCGGCGCCAAGCGGCCGGCGTCGAGGGCGCCGTCCGGTCCGCTGCGCGCGCTGACGGCGGCGAAGGGCACCTGGGCTTCCGGCCCTCGGGGTTCCAGAGTCGCCACGGCGCCTTCCAGGGGTTCGCCCGTGGCCGAGAGGATGGTTGCCCTGAAGGTTCCGGTGGTGATCTCGATCGTAATCTCCCCGCTCTCGGTGAATGGGACCGACCGGCTCGCGCTGATTCCGGGGGAACCGACAACCACCCCGGTCAGGGGGCCGGGC
>CAXTNS010000753.1:0-2570 GCA_964245465.1 uncultured Thermoanaerobaculia bacterium | reverse complement strand
GTAAAGCTGCCGTCGTACGCGGTCCGGATGAGCCGGCCCGATCCTTCGGCGTCACGGTTTCCAGCCAGGACGTTGGCTCCGCCGACGGGGGCGCCGTCCACCAGCACGCGCCCGGAGAGCGTGAGGCCCGCCGCGAAGTCGAGGTCCAGGGTCGCCGCCGTGGCACCGGCCTCGATTCGGACTCTGCCTTGCGCTTGGCGGCCGGAGCCCGTGCGGGCGGATACGGTCCATTCGCCGGGCTCCAGGTCGTCGATCCGGTAGCTCCCGTCCCGCTCCACGCGACCGAGTTGGAGGTCGGAGTCGGGAGACCCCGCCTGCACGACGGCTCCCCTGAGGTCCTCTGGGGGCAACCCCGTGAGCCGGCCGGTGAGGACCACCGTGGGCTCCGCCCCCGAAAGGCGAAGCTCCAGGCCTCTCACGGGCTGGCCCGCGACCTCGACGTCCAGAGAGACCTCCCCGACCTCCGGCTGGCGGACCGTCAGGTGGTACGTGCCATCCGTGAGACTGGGGAAGACGAAGGAGCCGTCGTCTCCGGTCTTGGCCACGCCAGGTTGCTGAGCCTCGGAGAGCGACTGGACGAAGATCTCCGGCACCCCGGTTCCGTCCTTTCCGGTCACGCGGCCAGAGACCTCGAAGCCCCGCGGCAGACGGATCTCGACAGGCTTGCCACCGGGAGCGGTGGTGACGTTCACGCTGGTGGTCCCCGGCATGATCTGCACGGTGTAGGAGCCCGGTTCCGGCAAGCTCAGGCGGCACCGCCCTTGGGAATCCGTCTCGCAGTGGCTGAAGGCCCGGAGCAGGAGGGTGCGTGGGCTCTGCTCCTTGAGGAGGTCCTGGGGATGGGCGAACAGGGAGGCGTCCGGCACCGGCTCCCCCTCGGCATTGAGCACCTGCACGTCGAGCCAGGAGCCCCGGCCGAGGACGACCCTGACGTCCTCCAGGTTCCCATCTTCGGGGATGCGAAGGCCATCCATCCAGCGGGTCTGGTACCCCTCGGCGCTGACCTCGAGGTCCAGGCTGTCCGCGGGAAGGCCGCCGGCCTGGAAGCGGCCCTCCGCGTCCGTCACACCCAGGGGGCGCTGGGAGCCGATGAGGCCGGCGATCCCTTCGCCCCTCTCGATCCAGGTCAGCGAGGCGCCAGCCACGGACTCTCCTTCGGTGTCGATGACCCGGCCGGCGAGACGATGGCCGGCCTTCATCTCGATCCGGACCGGATCTTTCGTCGGGGCTTCGACGCCAGCCACGGTGGTTTCGGCGTAGGCCGGGTGCTTGACGCGGAGATCGAAAGAGCTGCCGCTCTTGAGGCCCTTCACGCGGAAGCCGCCATCCGGTCCTGTCCGGAGCGACCGGAGGCCGTCCTGAGCCATCAGCGCTTCCCCGAGATTCAGGCCGTCCGTCTCGAAGTTCTGGGCCTCGGCGACCTGGACCTCCGCTCCCTCGACGGGAGCTCCCCGGCTGTCGGTCACCCGGCCCTCGATCGCCCCGTCCGCCGGCAGCTTCAGGTTGCCCAGATCGACGGACGGCGCCGTGGGAGGGATCTCGACCTCCGGCACTTCCAGCCCGGGGCGGTCCGGAGGCTGAGCCATGAGCATGTACGTCCCGGGACTCAGGTGGCGAAGCTCGAACCGGCCCTCCTCGTTCGTGGTGGCTTTTTGCTGGTCCCTGAACGTCCGCTGGTCGAACAGGAGGATCTTGACCCCGGCGACGGGCCGGTCCACCGCGTCCACGACCCGGCCGAAGGCGGTCTTGCCCTCTCCCAGGACGATCTGGACGAGGGATGGCGGCGGTTGGCCGGCGGGAGCCGTCCGCACCTTGACCTCCGTCCTCTCAAAGCCCTTCCGGCGGGCGGTCAGCTTGTAGGCGCCGCCGGGCTTGAGGCCCGTCAGGCGGAACCGGCCGTCGGCGCCGTCCCAGGCTCCGGATAAACCCTCACCTTGATCGATGGCGCGGGGCGGATCGACCTGGATCGAGACGCCGGCGACCGGGCGGCCCGCCGGGTCGCTCACCCGGCCGGAGATCTCGGCGGCCGGATCGAGCTTCACGAGCACCGGCGCTGTTATCCCCTGGGGAGGGCCTTGGGGGACGTACCGCCGCTCGGCTGGGAGGAAGCCCGCCGCGGCGCTTTCCAGCCAGATCCCCTCCCCGGACGGAACGTTGAGAACGTCGAGGTGGAATCGTCCCTCTCCATCCGCGCGCACCGGGGGTGCCACCAGGGGCCAGCCGCTCCAGACGAGGGCGCCCGCCAAAGGCTTGCCGGACGCCGATTCCGTCACCTTCCCGGAGATCCGCCGGGGCGATACCGGTTTGGGCGCGGCGGCGACCTTCGGCGTCTCGGCCTTGTCGGCCAGGCGCCACCCCCAGGGACGATCGCTTCCCAAGACCCTCCGCGGGTTGCGGGCTTCCTCGCCCGCGGCCAAGGAGGGCTGGGACGGCACCAGGTTGGCCGTGGAAAGATGCCGGTCCTCCACCAGGGGCGCGAGCGGGTGCTCCATGGGCAGATAACCCTCGGCCCGGACCACCAGGCGGAAACAGCCGTCCTCCGGCGCGGCGATCTCGAAGAAGCCGTCGGC
>CAXTNS010000752.1:1438-3240 GCA_964245465.1 uncultured Thermoanaerobaculia bacterium | reverse complement strand
GGTTCAACCTCGACCCCAATGCCTACCGGATCGACCGGTTCTTCACCGCCGCCCACGAGGACGAGTCGAACGACCACAGCGACGTCTATAGGATCAGCCCGCCGGCCGGACCTGAGATCCACTACGGCCTCTTTTCCAGCCTCTCCAAGCATGCTACCTACGGCTACTGGCCTCACGGCGTACCGCTCCTGCCGGGCTGGGCGGTCGGCTCGATCTATGGCGGGGTCTACTCGGCCTGCTATTTCTGGCCCGACTGGTGCGATCTGCTGTTCTTCATCGCCGACGAGGTCGTCTTCGACTGCGTCACCGAAAAGCACGTCCCACAGGGCTGGGTCCTCGCCCGCCCCGACCTGCGCATCAACGTCGGCGAGCTCGGGAGGCCGCTCCCCGGCGGCAGCTTCATCCATACCGCCGCGCTGACCGGCAAGCTCCAGAAGTATTTCGTGATCCCGTAGGCCCGCCGTCCCTGACCCGGAGCCCGGCCGCGCCGGGCTCCGGCCTCTTCATGAGTTGGATGTCACTGCGTCTGTTCCGCCGCGGTCGCCAGGGCAGAGAGAATTTTCTGCCCCTCCTCCTCCATGGCGTCCAGCAGGCCGCCGCAGGCTTCGACTCCGCCGACGCGCAGCACGTGCTCCAACTCGTCACACAGGTTTGCCAGGCGCGCCGCTCCCAGGATCGCGCTGGTGCCCTTGAGCGTGTGCGTCCGCCACTCCGCGCGCGGCCAGTCGCCCGCGGCGAGCGCCGAGCGGATTTCCGTCACGTAGTCCTGGGACTCGAACGCCTCCATGATGTCCCCCAGCACGTCCCGTCCCTGGATGCGTCCGAGCTCGCGCAGCTTCGCCAGCCTCTCGCCGTCGAGCACCTGTACGCCTTCCGGCGCGGGATCCGGGGGGCCAGGCTCCGCGAGACTTCCACCGCCAGGGGCCAGCCAGTGCTCCAGAGTCCGGCGCAGGACCTCCTCCGTGAAGGGCTTGGTGATGGTGTCGTTCATACCCACGGCGAGGCAGCGCTCCAACTCCTCTTTCATGGCGTGGGCGGTCAACGCCACGATGGGCACCCGCCGCGTCCTCTCCGGACCTTCCCGGATGAGGCGGGTGGCCTCGTAACCGTCCAGCTCCGGCATCTGGCAATCCATCAGGATCAGATCGAAAGGCGCATTCTCCAGTGCCTCCAGTGCCTCCCGGCCGTTGTTGACGGCCAGCACGTCATAGCCCAGGACCGAGAGCTGCTGAACGATCACGAGCTGATTGATCACGTTGTCCTCAGCCACCAGCACACGGCGGCATCTCTCCGGCCGCGCCCTCGCGTCTCTCCGGTCCGCCGGGTCTGCAGCGTCGAGGGGCGAAGCCGGATCGAGGGCCAGCACGAACCAGAAGGTCGATCCCTTCCCGGGCACGCTGGTGAATCCGATCTCCCCGCCCATCTGCTCCACGATCCGCCGGCTGATCGCGAGCCCGAGCCCGGTGCCGCCGAAGCGCCGCGAGGTGGAGCTGTCGGCCTGCGAGAAGAGACTGAAGAGGCGCTCCCGGGCCTCGGCGGGGATGCCGGGCCCCGTGTCGCGGACGAGGATCTTCAGCCGGCCGTCCGCGAGGTGCCGCGCCTCGACGTCGACCGTCCCGCCCTCCGTGAACTTCACCGCGTTGCCCAGCAGGTTCGTGAGCACCTGGCGCAGGCGCCCGGGGTCGCCCCAGGCCCACTCGGGCACCCCCACGCCGATCGCGAGCTTCAGCTCGTTGCCGCGCTCGCCGGCACTGAACCGCAGCAGCTCCACGATCTCCTGCAACGTGCTCTTCAAGGGGAAG
>CAXTNS010000752.1:0-1428 GCA_964245465.1 uncultured Thermoanaerobaculia bacterium | reverse complement strand
GGGGAAGTGCACCCGTTCGATCACCACCCGGCCCGCTTCGATCTTGGAAAAGTCCAGAATGTCGTCGATCAATCGCAACAACGAGGTCGCCGAGCTCTGGATCAACCGCGCGTAATTGCGTTGCTGGGGTGACAGATAGGTTTTGAGGAGCAGGTCGACGAGACCGAGGACGCCGGCCATGGGCGTCCGGATCTCGTGGCTCATGTTGGCGAGGAACTGCCCCTTGGCCTGGTCCGCCCGTTCGGCCGCTTCCTTCGCCAGGCGCAACTCTTCGGCCCTGCGGCGCTCCGTGACGTCGCGGTTGATGCTGAGGATGGCCGGCTCGCCCTCGTACTCGATGGCCGAAGCGTTGATCTCGAGAAACATCCGGCTGCCGTCCTTGCGGAACTGGGTCGACTCGAAATTGTGGAAGACGCCCCGTTCCAGGGTCTCGGCGACCTGCTTGCGTCCCCGTGAAACGTTTTCCGAAACACTTTCGAGTGACATGCCAATGAGCTCTTCCCGCGAAAAACCGTAGACCTCGCAGGCCCGGCGATTGACATTGAGGACGATCTCATCCTCCGGCCTGAAGATGAGGATGGGATCGTGCGCGTTCTCGAAGATCCGGCGATAGTCGAGGTTCAACTTCTGCAGCTCCGCGGCGCGCTCGTCGGCCAGCTTCGTCAGCTCGTCGCGAGCTTGGCGAAGCTCGCCCTGGGCTCTCTCCAACTCCGTGGCCCTGACCGCCAGCAGATGAGAGCGCATCAGCGAGTCCCAGCGCTTGCGGTGAAGGCTCGCTCCCAGCAGGAAGACGTAAACGAAGAAAACCGCCAGGCAGAGCACCTCCCAGCTACCGAGCCGCCAGCCGAGCGAGCCGGTCACCCCCAGTAGCGCCAGCAGCACCGGCAGGATCAGCGCCGCCACGAAGACCACCACCACCCGGGGCGCGTGAGAGTAGAGGGTGACTCCTACGCTTGCCACCACGCCAAGCACGGTGAGGGTAAAGAACGACTCCACGCCAAACCGGAGACCGGTGACCACGACGAAGAACAACCAGCCCAGGAGCGCGGCCTTCAAAAGCAGCGCACCATAAAAGCCCATGCGCCAGCGCCGGGGACTGGCGCGGAAAACCGCGTCGAACCGCCAGACCAGGTAGATGCGCACCCCGGTCAAGGCCAGCACGGCTGTCAGGCCCACAGAGAAGAAGACGGGCGTCTTCTTCTCCAGGCCCGCCGCCAGCCCGAGGAGCAGGAATAGGAACGGATAGCTCACCACGCCCAGCATGGAGCGCTGGCCCGCCAGGCGGTCCGCAGCCTCCCGGACCTCGAACGGAATCTGAAGTTGATCCTTCAGTCCTGCCAAGCAGGCCTCCTCAGGAAGATCATATCGGTGGTCCGGCAATCTTAACCTGTTTTCCTCCCCTTGAGGAGTGAAGAGCCACTTATGATA
>CAXTNS010000751.1:534-3253 GCA_964245465.1 uncultured Thermoanaerobaculia bacterium | reverse complement strand
GGGCTGGGATGGCCGCGCGGGTCCGGGTCCTGAGGGGGGCCGGTCCGGGCGCGATCCCGTCCCCCCCTCGGCGCTGGTCCCGCAGTCCCGCGGTCCCCCTGGCGTTCGCCCAGCAACGCCTCTGGTTCCTGAGCCAGCTCGAGCCCGAGAGCCCGGAGTACAACATGCCCGGCGAGGTGCGGCTCGCGGGTCCCCTGTCGGTCCCGGCACTGGGCGCCAGCCTGGAGGAGGTCGTCCGCCGGCACGAGTCGCTGCGCACGGTTTTCCCGTCCGCCGAGGGCGAGCCCTGGCAGGAGGTCCTGCCCTCTCTGGAAGTCCGGCTCCCCGTCGTCGACCTGTCCGCTTTGCCGGCGGCGGTGCGCGAGCGTTACGCCCGTGGACTGGCCTGGGAGGAGTCGCACCGGCCGTTCGATCTGGCGAGCGGGCCGCTGCTTCGCGCCGCGCTGGTCCGCCTCGGAAGCGAGGAGCACCGGCTGCTGTTCACCCTCCACCACATCGTCTCGGACGGCTGGTCGCAGGGGGTGCTGGTGCGGGAGATCTCGGCCTCCTACCGCGCCTTCTCGGCGGGGGAGGCGCCGTCGCTGCCGGAGCTGCCCGTCCAGTACGCGGACTTCGCTCTGTGGCAGCGCGATTGGCTGCAGGGCGACGTGCTCGCGGCGCAGCTCGCTTACTGGCGCGGGGCCCTTGGAGGTGGGAATCCGGTGCTGGAGCTCCCCCTCGACCACCCCCGTCCGCCGCGGCGCACCCACCGCGGCCGGCGGCGGGAGGTCCGCATCGATCCAGCGTCGGCCGAGGCCCTGCGCGCCCTTGGCCGGCGCGAGGGGACGACCCCGTTCATGGGCCTGATGGCAGCCTTCCAGGCCCTGCTCCACCGCTACAGCGGCCAGTCCGACGTCCGGGTGGGAACGCCGATCGCCAACCGCCGCTGGGAGGAGTTGGAAGGGCTGATCGGCTTCTTCGTCAACACCCTGGCGCTGCGCGCCGACTTCTCCGGCGAGCCGTCGCTGCGCGACCTCCTGCACCAGGTCCGGGAGTCGGCCCTGGGGGCTTACGCGCACCAGGACGTCCCCTTCGAGCGCCTGGTGGACGAGCTCCAGCCCGAGCGCGACCTCAGCCGCACGCCGCTCTTTCAGGCGATGCTCATCCTCCAGAACGCGCCGATGCGTCCGCTGGCCCTCTCCGGGCTGGAGCTCAGCCTGACCGAGCTTCACAACGGCACCGCCAAGTACGAGCTGACCCTCTCGCTCGAAGAGACGGCGGAGGGGCTGCACGGCTGGCTGGAGCACAACGCCGACCTGTTCGACGGCACCACCGCCGACCGGCTCCTCGCGGGTCTGGACCAACTGCTCAGGGCCGGTGCCGAGCGGCCTGGAGTGCCCGTCGCCGCTCTACCCCTGCTGGGCGAGGCGGACCGTCACCAGATCGTCCACGAGTGGAACGACTTCGCGGCGGCTGTCCCGGCCGGGACCTGTGTCCACCTCCTCTTCGAGGAGCAGGTGGAGCGCCGGCCGGACGAGTTGGCGGTCTCCGGGGACGGGGTGGACCTGACCTACCAGGAGCTCAACGAGCGGGCCAACCGCCTCGCCCGGCACTTGCAGAGTCTGGGTGTGGAACGGGAGGTGCCGGTGGGCGTCTGCGCCGACCGGTCGGCCGACATGGTGGTGGCGTTGCTGGCGGTGCTCAAGGCCGGCGGCTCGTACATACCCCTGGACCCCGCGTACCCGCGCGAGCGCCTGGCCATGATGCTGGACGACGCCCGGGTGCCGCTGGTGCTCGCCAGGAGCGCCATGGCCGGCTTCCTGCCGGAGCACGGCACACGCCTGCTGCTCCTCGACGCCGAGAACCTGTCGCGGCAGGAGAGCGGGAACCTGGGCCGTACGGCGCTCCCGGACAACCTCGCCTACGTCCTGTTCACCTCGGGCTCCACGGGGCGGCCGAAGGGGGTGCAGATCCCGCACCAGGCTCTGGTGAACCTCCTGGTCTCCATGGGCCGCCTGTTGCCCGCGTTCGCCGGCGAGCCCCTGATCTCCGTGACGACGCTGTCGTTCGACATCGCGTGCATGGAGATCTTCCTGCCCTTGATCTCCGGGGGCCAGGTGTTCCTGGCGAACCGGGAGACCACCACGGACGGCGCGCTTCTCGCGGCGGAGATCGAGCGGACGGGGACCCGGGCCATGCTGGCGACGCCGGCCACCTGGCGCTTGCTGCTTGAGGCGGGCTGGCAGGGCTCGCCCGCCCTGACGGCGCTGTGCGGCGGCGAGGCCATGCCGCGGGACTTCGCGCACCTGCTGCGACCCCGGGTGGGGCAACTGTGGAATGGTTACGGGCCCACCGAGGCCACGATCTGGTCCACCGCCGGCCGGGTCGGCGAAGAGGGCGGCAGCATCTCCATCGGGCGCCCCATCGCCAACACCCTGGCCCGGGTGCTGGACCGGGGAGGGGAGCCGGTCCCCGCCGGGATTGCTGGCGAGCTGGCCATGGGTGGCGCCGGCTTGGCGCGCGGGTACGCCGGCCGCCCGGAGCTCACGGCCGAGCGTTTCATCCCGGATTCCTCCAGCGAGCGGCCGGGAGCGCGCCTCTACCGTACCGGCGACCTGGTCCGCTGGCTTCCCGACGGCCGGCTGGACTACCTGGGGCGGATCGACCAGCAGGTCAAGGTCCGCGGCTTCCGGATCGAGCTGGAGGAGATCGAGACCGTCCTCGCGGTGCATCCGACGGT
>CAXTNS010000751.1:0-524 GCA_964245465.1 uncultured Thermoanaerobaculia bacterium | reverse complement strand
GGGAGGGCACGGACCGCATCCTGGTGGCCTACGTGGTCCCGGCCGGCCCGGTGCCGCTGGTCCCCGGGGAGCTGCGGCGCTCCGTGGCGCAGCGGCTGCCGGAGTACATGGTGCCGTCCCTTGTCGTGGTCCTGGACGCCCTCCCTCTGACTCCGAGCGGCAAGGTGGACCGCCGGGCCCTGCCCGCTCCCGGGCCGCTGGTGGCCCCTGCCGCCGAGCCCCAGGCCCTCGGGAGCCCGGAGGAAGAGGTGCTGGCAAGGATCTGGGCGCGCGTGCTCGGCCGGGAGCGGGTGGGGGGAGACGAGTCCTTCTTCGAGCTGGGGGGCCATTCGCTGCTCGCCACCCAGGCGGTGTCCCGGATCCGTGAGGCGTTCCGGGTCGACCTGCCGCTGCGCGCCCTGTTCGAGGCGCCGACCGTCGCCGGAATGGCGCACAAGCTGGCGGCGGTCCGGCGGGAGCGCCGGCCGGCGCCACCGCTCGAGCCCTTGCCCCGCTCCGGCCCGCTGGCCGCTTCCTACGCCCAG
>CAXTNS010000750.1:0-3261 GCA_964245465.1 uncultured Thermoanaerobaculia bacterium | reverse complement strand
GTTCTTCGACCGCACCCGACACCGGGTGGACACCTTCTTCGGCAACGGCCTCGTGGCACACGTCTCGATCGCCAAGCCGATCTGCCCGCGGCTGATCGACATCGCTGCCGAAGCCGCCCGTGCGGCCGGGGCCGTGGTCCACCGCGGCGGCGCCTACGTGTGCATGGAGGGGCCGCAGTTCTCCACCCGCGCCGAGTCCGAGTCCTACCGCCAGATGAACATGGACATCATCGGCATGACCAACCTCCAGGAGGCCCGGCTCGCCCGGGAGGCGGAGATCTGCTACGTCTCCCTCTCCATGGTCACCGACTACGACTGCTGGCACGAGACGGAAGAGGCGGTTTCGGGCGAAGCCGTCATGGAGGTCATCCGCCAGAACGTCAAGATGTCGCAGGAAGTGGTGCGCGAGATGCTCAAGCGCGTGGGCGAGCCTCACCAGCGCGGCTGCATCTGCGAGGAGGCGCTCAAGTACTCGCTCATCACGGAGCGCTCGATGATCCCGGCCGAGACGCTCAAGGCCCTCGCGCCGATCGTGGGAAGGTACATCAAGGCCGAATGACGCGCATCCTGGTCACCAACGACGACGGCATCTTCTCCCAGGGGATCCGCCTCCTCGCCTCCTCCTTGAGCCGGATCGCCGAGGTGGTGGTGGTGGCCCCGGACCGGGAGCAGAGCGCCACGGGCCACGCCCTGACGCTCTCCCGGCCTCTGCGCATGCAGAAGATGGAAGAGAGCTGGTACGCCGTGGACGGCACGCCCACGGACTGCGTCAACCTGGGGGTGCTGTCGCTGCTCAAGGACCGCCCCCCGGACCTGGTCTGCTCGGGCATCAACTTCGGCCTCAATCTTGGGGATGACGTGACCTACTCGGGCACCGTGAGCGCGACGTTCGAGGGGACGCTCCTCGGCATCCCCTCGGTCGCCTTCAGCCAGGAGGTGGGGGAGGGGTTCTCCTTCGAGCCCGCCGCCGAGTTCGCCCGCACGCTGGTCGAGACCCTGATTGAAGAGGGGTTGCAGCAGTTGCCGCGCGACCTGCTCCTCAACGTCAACGTGCCGGCCGGTCCGATCCAGGGGGTGAGCTACACCCGCCTGGGCCGGAGGGTGTACAAGCAGTCGGTGATCGAGAAGCTCGACCCCCGGGGGCGCAAGTATTACTGGATCGCCGGCACGCCGCAGTGGCAGAAGGCGAGCGGCACCGACTACGAGGCGATCTCCACGGGCCGGGTCTCGGTGACGCCGCTCCACCTGGATCTCACCTACTACCCGGGGCTGGAGAACTTCACTTCGCTTCGCGAGAAGCTCACGGGCCTCTCCTTCCCTCCTGCTGAGAAGCGGCCTGCTCAGAAATGAGCGACTACGCCGTCCAGCGCGAGCGGATGGTCCGCGACCACATCGCCGCGCGCGGCGTCAAGGACGAGCGCGTGCTGGCGGCCCTGCGCCAGATCCCGCGCCATCTGTTCGTCAAGGACCACTTGCGCACCCAGGCCTATGGGGACCACGCGCTGCCCATCGGCGCGGCGCAGACGATCTCGCAGCCCTACATCGTGGCGCGCATGACGGAATTGCTCGAGGTGAAGCCCGAGCACTCGGTGCTGGAGATCGGCACGGGCTCGGGGTACCAGACGGCCATCCTGGCGGTGCTGGCGCGGCGGGTCTACAGTCTGGAGCGCATCCCCGAGCTGGCCCAGGCGGCCATCCCCCGCATGCGCCAGCTCGGCTTCGACAACGTCAAGATCCAGGTGTTTGACGGCACCGTGGGCTGGAGCGAGTGGGCGCCCTACGACCGCATCCTGGTGACGGCCGGCGCGCCCAAGGTGCCGGAGCCGCTCCTGGGGCAGCTCGCGCCGGGGGGCGCCCTGCTGGTCCCGGAGGGGCAGCTCAACGCCCAGCGGCTGGTGCTCTATCGAAAGTCGCCGCGGGGCGAGATCCGGCGTAAGGAGGGCGAGGAGGTCGCCTTCGTGCCGCTCCTGGGCCGCCACGGCTGGAAGGACCGCAAGTGAACGATTCTGAGCGGGAGGAGTGGCGGGCTCGGCGTTTCATGATCGCGGGCAAGGTTCAAGGCGTGGGGTTTCGCTGGTTTACCCGGAGGGCGGCCTCGGAGCTGGGGATTACCGGACGGGTCCGCAACCTGCCGGACGGCCGGGTGGAGGCCGAAGCGGCCGGCAGCCCGGATCAGCTCGATGCCTTTCGAGAGCGACTACGGCAGGGGCCGTCCGGGAGCCGCGTCACCCGCATTGAAGAGCAGGAGATTTCTCCCGTCCCCGAGTGGGATGGATTCGTCATCGACCGCTAGGAGGATTGAGAGATGGAGGATCTGAAAGCGTTCATCCGCGAGGTGCCCGAGTTCCCGAAACCGGGCATCCTCTTCTACGACATCACGACGCTGCTGCAGAACCCGCTGGCCCTGCGCATGACGGTCGATCGCTTCGTCTGGCTCTTCGCCCAGAAGCGCATCGATAAGGTGATCGGAATCGAGTCGCGCGGCTTCATGTTCGCCCCCATCGTGGCCTACAACCTGAACGCCGGCTTCGTCCCTGTGCGCAAGCCCGGCAAGCTGCCGTACCAGAAGGTCCGGCAGAGCTATGACCTCGAGTACGGCACCGACTCGATCGAGATGCACAACGATGCCGTCCAGCCCGGCGAGCACGTGCTCATCGTGGACGACCTGGTGGCGACCGGCGGCACGGCGTTCGCGGCCGCGCGCCTGGTGGAGTCGCTGGGCGGCGTCGTCGCCGGCTTCGGCTTCATCGTCGAGCTGACGTTCCTGCCGGGCCGCGAGAAGCTCAAGGGGTACGAGGTGGAGTCGCTGATCCGGTACTGAGAAGGGCCTGGGGTATAATCCCCCGGCCTGCGGCTGTAGCTCAGGTGGAAAGAGCAGGAGTTTCCTAAACTCTTGGTCGGGGGTTCGAGTCCTCCCAGCCGCACCACCCAGAGAATCAATAACTTACAGTCTGTGCTGGGAAAGAGGGCTGAAAGGCCCTCTGGTTGCAACGCCGGACCGGATTTCCCCCACCCAGGGCGGCCACGCAGGGTGCCTACGGCATCCTGCGCACCGCCCCTACAAAAATCGGTCATTTCCACTGTGAAGGACCACGAGGAACAGGCTGGGGTCCGCGAGAGACACGTGATCATGGCGGTGGCCGCCCTGCAGCGGCTCACGGAAATTTTTGCCGGCTGGCGAGGGGTTGCAAACTGATTGAGGTATGCGGTAATAGGTATGAATACATTGCTGAGGTTGGGTTCCGGAGACCACTGCCGGGA
>CAXTNS010000749.1:0-3264 GCA_964245465.1 uncultured Thermoanaerobaculia bacterium | reverse complement strand
CGGGAGCTATCTCGCCCGCACCCGGGAGCAGATTACCCCGCCTGGCCCCGCCCGCCGCTGGACGGGCTGGGCGGATCTGTAGGGGCGGCCCCACGGGGCCGCCCTGGGGGTAGGGAGGCTGTTCGGACTGTGGGGCCTCCCACCCCAGGGCGGCCACGTGGGGCCGCCCCTACAGGTGATAATCTCTTCATTGAACCGTCTCTTCTCTTCCCCTCCAGGGAGGCCCCTTTTGCTCCATCCACTCCAGTTCCCGGTCACTCTCACGTTCAAAGTGGTGGCCCTCGCGCCGCAGATCTACGTCAAGGACGCCGCCGGCCGCGAGATCCTCTACGTCAAGCAGAAACTCCTGAAGCTGAAAGAAAAAGTCCGCGTCTTCACGGACAGCTCCCAGTCGCAGCAGGTCTACGAGATCAACGCCGACCGCTGGCTCGACTGGTCGGCCCGCTACAGCTTCACCGACCCCCAGGGGCGCACCGTGGGCTCCGTCCGCCGGCTCGGCGCGCGCTCGCTCTGGAAGGCCACCTACGAGGTGGCGGGCGCGATGGGGCAGGACCTCTTCCGCATCGAGGAAGAGAACCCCTGGGTCAAGGTGCTCGACGGCCTGCTCGGAGAGGTCCCCATCCTCGGCATCTTCACCGGCTACTTCTTCAATCCCAAGTACGTGGTCCTCCGCAACGGCACCAACCAGCCGGTCCTGCGGATCTCCAAGCACCGGGCGTTCCTGGAGAGCCGGTTCGAGATCGAGAATCTGGCCGGCGGGCTGGCCGAGGCGGAGACCGAATCCGCGCTCCTCGCCATCCTGATGATGACTCTCCTGGAGCGCAGCCGCGGCTGACCATGGCCCCGCTTTCCGACAGCGAGCTCCTCGCCCGGCTGGTCGCTTTCGACACGACCAGCCGGAACAGCAACCTGCCACTCGCCGATTTCCTCTGCGACTACCTCGACCGCCCCGGCGTGCGGATCGCCCGCAACCCTTCGGCCGACGGCCGCAAGGCGAACCTCGTGGCCTGGATCGGCCCTGAGCCTTCGGGGGACCGGAGAGGCCTCGTGCTCTCGGGGCACATGGACGTCGTTCCCGCCGAGGAAGACGGCTGGTGCAGCGATCCCTTCACCCTGACGGATGAGGGAGATCGCTGGGTGGCCCGGGGCTCCTGCGACATGAAGGGATTTCTGGCCGTGGCCGCCAATCTGGTAACCGAGGCAAATCCTGAGCGGTGGCGCGCGCCTCTTGCCCTCGTCTTCACCTACGACGAGGAGGTGGGCACTCTGGGGGCGAAGTGGCTGACGGAGAGCTTCCCCGAGGCCGTGGCCCTGCCGCGGAGCGCCATCATCGGCGAGCCCACGTCCCTGCGCGTGGCGTGCACCCACAAGGGTCATTTCAAGATGCGGGTGACCCTCCACGGCATGTCGGCCCACAGCGGCTACCCGCACCTCGGCGTCAACGCCATCGAGCCCGCCGGCCGGGTCATCGTGGCCCTCTCCCGCCTGCGCCAGGAGCTGGAGGCGGAGAGCCCTCCCAACCGCGAGCTGTTCCCGGAGGTTCCCTACGTGCCGCTCAACGTCGGCACCGTTCTGGGCGGCTCGGCCATCAACGTGGTGCCCGACCGTTGCGTCGTGGAGCTGGGCGTGCGGCCTCTCCCGGGGATCTCTTCCGAGGAGCTCGCCGAACGGGTGACCCGGGCCGTCCGCGCGGCGGCTTCGCCCCTGGAGCCCGAGATCGAGATGCTCTCCGACAGCCCGCCCCTGCTGCTGGACGAAGGCTCCCCCATCCACCGGCACCTCTGTGGTCTCGTGGGTCAGGCGGCCGGGGCCAGCGTCTCCTTCGCCACGGACGCCGGCTGGCTCCAGCGCCTGGGGCTGGACTGCGCCATCTTCGGCCCGGGCTCGATCGAGGTGGCCCACAAGCCCAACGAATACGTCCCCAAGACCGAGCTCGCCGCCGCCCGCGGGCTGCTGGAACGGACAATCCAACGTTTCTGCGAAGGTTGATTGAATGACTCAAACCCTCGAAGCCGATCTCACCTGGACCGGCGGCCGCTTCGAATCCGGCGTGCAGGTGGCCGTCGATGACGGACGGATCGAGGCCGTGGGTGCCCTGGGCCGCATCGCCGACATCCGCCTGAGGGGCCGCGCTCTGCTGCCGGGCATGGTGAGCGCCCATTCGCACGCCTTCCAGCGGGGCCTTCGGGGCCGCGGCGAGACCTTCCCGGCCGGGCGCGGCAGCTTCTGGACCTGGCGCGAGGCGATGTACGGCCTGGTCGGCCGTCTGGAGAGGGACGAGCTTCAGGCCCTCTGCCTCCAGACCTTCCAGGAGATGAGGTCCGCCGGCATCACCACCGTGGGCGAGTTCCACTACCTCCACCACCTCGACCCGGACGCCGCCGACTACGCCTTCGACGAACGCGTGCTCGCCGCCGCGGCCGAGGCCGGCATCCGCATCGTCCTGATCCAGTCCTACTACCACACGGGCGGCGTGGGCCAGCCCCTCGAAGGCCCCCAGCGCCGCTTCGACTCCCCTTCGCCCTCGGTCTATTGGGAGCAGGTGGACCGCCTCGCCGCACGCCTCGACCCGAAGCGGGAGATCCTCGCCGCGTCCGTCCACAGCCTCCGCGCCGCGGGCTTGGAAGACCTGGCCGCCATTTATGAAGAGGCCCGGCGGCGCGACCTGCCGTTCCACATCCACGTCGAGGAGCAGCGCCGGGAGATCGAGGACGTCATCGCCTACTACGGACAGCGTCCCATGGCGCTGTTGCTCCAGACCCTGGGCACGGCCACGGACCTGACGGCCGTCCACTGCACCCACACGGACGCGGAGGAGATGGAGCGATTCCTGGCCGCGGGCGGCACCGTCTGCCTCTGTCCCCTGACGGAAGGCAATCTCGGTGACGGCATCGCGAACGCCCCCCGCGCCCATCCCACGAGCGGCGCCTTCTGTATCGGCAGCGACTCCAACGCCCGCATCTCCCACGTCGAGGAGATGCGCTGGCTCGAATACGCCCAGCGTCTCGGCACGGAAAGCCGCGGCGTGGTCCGGGACTCGGAAGGCAACGTCTCACGCCTCCTCTTCGAAGCGGCCACGGCCACCGGAGCCCGGGCGCTGGGGATCGAGACCGGGCGCATCGAGCCCGGCCTCTGGGCCGACTTCGCGGCGATCGACCTGGAGGCGCCGGCTTTACGGGGATGGGAGGCGGAGACGCTGCTGGATTCGGTGGTCTTCGGGGCAACGGAAGAGGTGGTGGCGGCGACTTGTGTGGGTGGGGTGTG
>CAXTNS010000748.1:446-3271 GCA_964245465.1 uncultured Thermoanaerobaculia bacterium | reverse complement strand
GACGATCGACGAGGTGGTGGAGCAGATGGCGTGGGCGGTGGAGGGGCGGGGATAGGGGTTCGGCTATCATATGTCCATGGCACAGCCGCTGACCGACATTCAGTACCTCTCGGACGCAGAGGGTAAACCGACGGGCGTCATCGTCCCGATTGACCTCTGGCGCGAGATTTCGGCCGAGCGAGAGACTGCCTACCTCCTCCAGGGCGAAGCCATGAGGCGGCGCCTCCTCGAAGCCCGGGAGCGCCGGGAAGGGATTTCCCTGGAGGAGGCCCGTGAGAAGCTTGGAGTTTGATCCCCAGGGCCTTCGTGGACCTGGCCTGGTGGGTGGAGCAGGATCGCAGGAAAGCGCCGAGGATCATGAAGTTGATTGAAGCCGTCCAGCGCGATCCCTTCGACGGACTTGGACAACCCGAACCTCTGAAGCACGAATTGGCCGGATGCTGGTCGAGAAGGATCGACCAGGAGCACCGGTTAGCCTACGAGGTCTCGGAGACCAAGATCAGGATCCTGGCTTGCCGGTATCACTACTGACAACCTTCTGCCCTGCCCTCTCCCTCCTTCCCCGGCAGCCGTCTTGCAATAGGTTCTTTCAGAGCGTCCACCGGGCATCGTTGCCTGGTGGGACCCTCCTCATTCAAGATAACGACCAACAAGGAGGAGACCCATGGGTCTGATCGATTTCGTCAAGAACGTCGGCAGGAAGCTCGATTTCAACAAGGATAACGACAAGCCGCAGCAGCCCCAGGCACAGGCCAAGCCCAATCAGGCCGCCGCTCAGCAGGCCGCCGCGGCCCGTGATCTCGCCCAGACCAAGGAGCGTACCCGGGAGTCGTCCCTGGTCAACGTGGTCAACCAGATGGGCTTCCAGGTGCGGGATCTGGCTGTCGACATCGAGGGCGACAAGGCCCTGATCCGCGGCGCGGTGGACAGCCAGGCGGACCGGGAGAAGATCATCCTGCTGGTCGGCAACACCGAGGGGATTGCCTCGGTGGATGACCGGCTCCAAGTGGCCCGCCAGGAGCCGGAGGCCCAGTTCTACGACGTCAAGCCGGGGGACACCCTCTCCAAGATCGCCAAGCAGTTCTATGGCGACGCCAATAAGTACAACCAGATCTTCGAGGCCAACAAGCCGATGCTCAAGGACCCGGATGAGATCTACCCCGGGCAGAAACTGCGCATCCCCGCGATGGCCGGGACGACGGCCACCGCCCGCGCCTGACCTCTACTTCGTCTGCAACGGCACGAGCTTCGCCTCCGAGAGGCTCGTGCCGTCGAAAACCCGGAGCACCAGGCCCGAGCCCTGGGCCGTGGCGGCGCAGCCGGAGAGGAGGATCCAGGCGTCTCCTTGAGGGACGAGCACCTGGGTGATCGGCAGCCGCTCGCTCTTGGTTTTCACCTCACCGGGGGCGTCGATGACGCGCGTCCAGCCTTTCGGAGTCAGGCGGGTGAGGACCACGACCTCCTGCTTGGGATTCCGCTGGTCGAACCAGACGAGCCGGAGCGAGCCCCGGTGATCGCCGAAGGGGAAATCCACCCAATAATCTTTGCCCTGCCGCCATATGCCCGTGGTGCCGGTCGAGCCCCAAGGGGTCCAGGTCGAACGGCGCCAGGTCTTGCCGGAATCCTCGGAGAGGTAGGCCACCCCGTCTCCGGAAACGTAGGCTGCGGACGTGCCCGTGAGAGCGATGAGCTGGCCCCGGCGCTCCGCCGGTAGGCCGGGCAGGCCCGAGACCCAGGTCTGCGGCGGGCCGGAGACGGAAAAGAGGCCGGTGCCGGCGAGGACTCCGTCCTTTCTCTGGGGCGCGGGAAGGGCTGCCGGCTGGCCCACGGCGGCCACGGTCATGGAGCCGCGGTTCTGCCACTCCCGGCCTTCCAGCCGGAAAGCCCAGACCTTCTGCTGGCCCGTAGTCCCGATAGTCGTTGCGGCCGATCCGAAGACGAGGAACCACGGCGCTCCCGAGAGATCGTAGGTGGGCGCCACGGTCGAGGCCGTGGGCGCGGGCAGGGATTCGCCCACGGGCTCCCAGGTGCCGTTCTGCCAGCGCACGGGCTGGAGGCATGAGGGGCCGCAAGGCTGGGCCGCCATGACCGGACCGGGACCCACGGAGCCGGAGAAGCGGCCCTTGGGATCGTCGGGCCAGGCCCGCGCCGCCTTGCCGTCGCCGTCGAGCTCCACGAGCCAGTAGGATTTGCCGTCGCTCGACGGCACCGAGAAGAGCGTCCGGCCGGTCGTGGTGTCCATACCGACCAGCGTCAGGGCCGTCGTGCCGTCGCAGATCGCTGGCACGGTGACCGCAGGGACCGCCGCCACCACCGGGGAAGCTCCCAAGGCGAGGGCGAGGAGGAGGGCCTGGGTTTTCATGGTGTCCTCTCTAGGAGCAATCTCACAGTTCAGCCCTCCCTCCTCGCCAGGGATTGAAAATCCCTGGCGAGGAGGGGGCAGCCTTCATGAGGCCGCCTCTAGGGCTCCGCCGAACGCCACCGCACCGTGCGTACCCAGTTGCGCGATCCGAGTGATTTCACCTGGGCGATGCGCTCCTCGGCCAGCCGGTCCGCGGCCCGGTGGGTCGGGATCGACTGCGACCGGGAGATCTCGAACACGCGCAGCATGTTGGCGTAGATGCCGCGGGCCATGCGCAGGGCGACCTCACGGTTATAGCCCACGAGCTCATTGTAGACGTTGATCAAGCCCCCGGCGTTGCCCACGAAGTCCGGTGCGTAGAGGATGCCTCGGTCGTGCAGCTCCTGGCCGTGACGGTCTTCGGCAAGCTGATTGTTGGCGCCGCCCGCCACGATCTGGCAGCGCAGCTTGGGAAGGCTGTCAT
>CAXTNS010000748.1:0-436 GCA_964245465.1 uncultured Thermoanaerobaculia bacterium | reverse complement strand
AACTACTTCACCGGCACCAAGCGCAACATCGCCCACCTGCTCGACAACCCGCGCGACTTCGACCTGACCTGGATCGGTGAGTATTCCGACGTGATCAACGACGCCGCGATGCTGCACTCGGGGGCGGTGCAGTTCGAGGACTTCGACGATCTCGACGCCGAGCTCGCTCTCCGCCTGGGCCGTCACCTCGGGATCGATGTCGGCGCCGAAGGTCTTGGCCCCCTCTTCCTTCAGGTACTTCGCGAGATAGGAGCCGACGCTGCCCAGGCCCTGGATGGCCACGCTCTTTCCCTTGAGGGAGCCGTCCCCCCACTTGTGCTGGGCGGCGGCCTTCATGCCCTGGAGAACGCCCGACGCGGTGACGGGCGAAGGATCGCCGCCGCCACCCAGGACGGGAGAGACGCCGGTGACCCAGGGAGTCTCATGGTGGATGACC
>CAXTNS010000747.1:0-3271 GCA_964245465.1 uncultured Thermoanaerobaculia bacterium | reverse complement strand
GGTAGAGTCGTCTCCTCGGCCGGTCGGGCCGGTCCGCGCCCGATCGCTCGGACCCCTCGCGCCCCGAGTGCCGCTCGTGGCCGACGACCCCCTCGTGACGACGGAC
The DNA here is from genome assembly GCA_964245465.1 of uncultured Thermoanaerobaculia bacterium. GTDB lineage: Bacteria > Acidobacteriota > Thermoanaerobaculia > Multivoradales > UBA5704 > DATARR01. The sequence goes on along the minus strand of CAXTNS010000747.1, from coordinate 3,165 downwards.
TGGCTCGCGAGCCACCTCGACCACCCGGCCCAGCTCTTGTCCGTCTTAACCGACCTGGCAGCCGAGCAGCTCGAAGTGGTAGTACGTGCCGCGCCTGGCCTTCGGCACCTCCGAGCGGGGGATTTCAAGATCCAGCCCCCGCAGCTCCTCGGCCCGCTCACGGCTGTCGTACCCCTCGAAGCGGACCACGGCGCCGCTCTTGTGGACGCGCCCCGTGACCACAGTCAGCGGCAGGGACTGCGCGCCTCGCTGATTGCCGACAGCCGTCACCCGGCTCCCCTTCTTGAAGCGGCCGGGCACGTCCGAGAGCACCTCGACCACCACCTCGCCGCGCACCCCGTGAGGCCGCAGCACGCGCCCCACGGAGATGGTCTCCGGCAGGTCGTCCCGCCGGTTTTCCCGGGGAATGACCGGGGGCGGCGAGGACGGCGGCGCTTCAGTCTTCGAGGATTTCGAGCTCATAGCGCACCCCCCGCCGGTCCTCGCGGGTCTCCAGCAGCGTGCGCATCGCCCGGGCCGTCCGCCCCTGGCGTCCGATCACCTTGCCAAGATCGTCGGGGGCGACCTTCAATTCGAGAACGCCACCCCCGCGCCGGCTCGGGATCTCCTGGACCTCGACCGCGTCCTGCTGGTCGACCAGCAGGCGGGCAAGCTCCTTGAGGTCGTCGGCAAGCTCGGGCATGTCAGGCACTCTTCTTCGTCTGGGCCAGCAGCTTCTTGACCGTGGGCGACATCTGGGCACCCTTGCCGACCCAATAGTCAGCACGGGTGGCATCGATCGTCACCTTCGCGGGGTTCTTCGTCGGGTCGTAATGACCGATCTCTTCCACCGCGGCGGCTGTCGGGGTGTTGCGCGAGTCCGACACCACCACGCGGTAGAAGGGATTGTTCCGGGCGCCCATGCGGCGCAGCCGAATCGTCAGCATCTGGAAGCCTCCAAAGTTTTCTCTGTTGCAGCGCACGGACAGCCTTGGACAGGCCACGGCCCTTTGAGCCCCGGCGCAAAGGCGGGTGAGTGTAGCAGAGATGGGCGGGTCTGCCAAACCTGCAAGCACGCGCCCGCCGCACGCGGCGGCTGGGCTAGAGGGTTCGTTCCGGATTTTTGATGAGCCTAGAGGGCGGAGAGACTCCCAGCCCAGGGTGTGAACCCTGGGGGATCGCGGCGATGTCCCCGATTCGGCCCCGAACCCAGGCCTGTGATCCGCCGTGGAGGATTCCATCGTGATCCGCGCCCTCGTTTCCCAGGGTTCACGCCCTGGGCTAGGAAGTCTCCCCGCCCTCCGGGCTCAAAGAGAGCGCGCCCGTGTCAGGCGCGCTCGCGGATAGAAATCCTCTACGACTCATCCGGACAGAAGATCGGGCAGACGCACTGCGACGTGCAGTTGACCGGGTTGCAGTAGAACGTAGCGCACGGGCAACCGGACAGGCAGCTCTGCTGCGCCCGGGCACAGTAGGTGCCCGGACAGGCAACGGCCCCCACGGGACCGGCTCCCACAATCGCCATCGCGCTGAGGGCCAAGGCACAGCCCAGGGACAGAATTCTGGCTTTCATCGGATCCTCCTTTCAGACGGGTCCGGCGCGGACGCCTGGCGCCCCGCACGGAATCCCAGCAAGATATTAGCAATTGTAGAAGAGTGTAGGGAGAGGGCCCAGGCGCTTCTGAGCCTTGGCCTGGCTGCAGTCGCGACGCGAGCTCCTTGCTTCGCGAACCAAGCCCCTCAATCCGCGATGCAAGCTCCTCGCCTCCCACGCATGGCGGGGCGGCCGTCTTTCTCCCTCTCCTTTAGGAGAGAGCCGTAGTGAGATTCCTACGCCCGCGCCTGCCCGCCCATCCCCATGGCCCGGCGCAGCCACTTGCCCTGCACGCCCTTCATCATCTTCCTCATCTGGGCGTACTGCTTGAGCAGGCGGTTGATCTCGGCGACCGAGGTGCCGGAGCCCATGGCGATGCGCTTCTTGCGGCTGCCGTTCAGGACGTCCGGACGCTTGCGTTCCGTGGGCGTCATGGAGTTGATGATGGCCTCGACGCGCGTCAGGCCGCTCTCGTCCACGCTGGCGCCGTCGAGACCGCGCAGGGGTCCCACCTTGGGGAGCATCTCCAGCACCGAGCCCAGGGGACCGAGCTTGCGGAGCTGACGGAGCTGGTCGCGCAGGTCTTCCAGGGTGAACTGCTGGCTGACGATGCGCTTGGCCAAGCGCTCCGTCTCGGCCTGGTCGAGCCCGCGCTCGGCCTTCTCGATGAGCGACAGGACGTCGCCCATGCCGATCATGCGCGAGGCCATGCGCTCGGGATGGAAGAGCTCCAGGTCGTCCGACTTCTCGCCCACGCCCACGAGGCGGATGGGCACACGGGCCACGGTGCGGATCGACAGGGCCGCGCCGCCCCGGGAGTCGCCGTCGAGCTTGGTGAGGATGACGCCCGTCAGCGGCAGCACCTGGGCGAACTGCTCGGCGCTCTTGACCGCGTCCTGACCGGTCATGGAGTCGGCCACGAAGAGGATCTCGTGGGGCTCGATGCGGTCCGCGAGCTGGCGGATCTCCTCCATCAGCGCCGTATCCACGTGGAGACGGCCGGCGGTGTCCATGATCACCACGTCATGACCGCGCTGGCGGGCCACGGAGAGGGCGCGGGCGCCGAGGTCGATCACCTTCTCGCCCGGATCGGGCTCGAGGACGGGGACGTCCACACCCTTGCCCACCTGCTTGAGCTGCTCGACGGCGGCGGCGCGCTGAAGGTCGCCGGCCACGAGCAGGGGGTGCTTGCCCCGCTTTTTCAAACGCTTGGCGATCTTGCCGGCGGTGGTCGTCTTGCCGGAGCCCTGGAGGCCGCAGAGCATGAGGACGGCGGGCCGGCCGTCCAGGCGCAGCTCGGTGCCCTCCTCGCCGAGAAGCAGGGAGAGCTCGTCGCGCACGATCTTGACCACCTGCTGGGCGGGCGTGAGGCTCTCCAGGACCTCCTGGCCCAGGGCGCGCTCGCGCACGCGGTCGATGAAAGGCTTGACCACCCGGAAGTGGACGTCAGCCTCGAGCAGCGCCATGCGGATCTGGCGCAACGCCGCGTCCAGGGCCTCGGGCGTGACCTTGCCCTCGCCCTTGAGCTGGCGGAAGACCTCTTGGAGCTTGTCTTGCAAACCATCGAACATGGAGAAAAAGACCTCTCTGGC
>CAXTNS010000746.1:2680-3278 GCA_964245465.1 uncultured Thermoanaerobaculia bacterium | reverse complement strand
CCGCTACGCCTCGTCCGAGCCCGCGCCCGGGCGGCTGCACGATCTCCTGCGGCGGGCGTTGCGGAAGGGCGGGCGGGCCACGCTGGCGATGCTCGGCCTCTATCTCGCGGCGGCGGTGCCTCTCAGCCGGTGGCTGCGCATTCCCTATCCCCTGATGGCGCTCTTCGCGCTGTCCCTCGTGGGCGTGGGCCTGCTGCCCATCCACCGCGGCGCCCTCCAGGGCCGCAAGCGCTTCGGCGGGTTGGGCCTGAATATGATCTGGGAGGTCGTGATGAAGCTCGGCGTGGGCATCGGGCTCGTCTGGGCCGGCGCCCGGGAGTATGGCGCGGTGGCGGGCGTGAGCCTGGGGCTCTGCTTCGCCTTCGCCGTCTCCTTCCTGCCGCTCAAGGACGTGTACGGCGCTCCGGCGGAGCCCGCGGCTGTGCCGGACATCTACCGCTACAGCCTGCCCGTGTTCGTGGGGACGGCCACGGTGATGGGCTTCTACAGCCTGGACGTGCTGCTCGCCCGGGCCTTCTTCCCGGACGTGGCCGCCGGGGGCTACGCCGTGTCTTCTTTCCTGTGCAAGTCGATCCTCCTGGGCACGGCGCCGGTGAAC
>CAXTNS010000746.1:0-2670 GCA_964245465.1 uncultured Thermoanaerobaculia bacterium | reverse complement strand
GTGCTTGAGCACGCTCTGCCCGTACGACGTCCGGTAGCGCAGCTGACCCAGGGTGAACACCAGATGCGGATGGAGGTCGGTGACCCCGACCTCCATCAGGGCGTCCTCGCCGGCACGCTGGCCATTCTGGCCGTCTGTGTGGCCCCGGTGATCGCGGCGTTCGCCGTCGTTCCGGAGTGGCTGGTGCGAGTGGTGGGCGGCGAGGTCTACAGGGAAGCGGCCGGACTGGTCCTTCCCTCGGGGCTTGCCATGGCCCTGATGTCCTTCAGCAACGCCCTGCTGCTCTACCGGCTGTCCACGGGATCGCTGCGTTTCTATGCGCTGCTGCCAGTCCTGATTCCCCTGGAAGCCGGCGCGCTGGCCCTCTTCCACGGTTCGCTCGTGGAGTTCGCCTGGACGGTGGCGGGGATGAATGGGGTGTTCCTGGCCGTGGTGGGAGCCCTCACCGTGAGGTGGGGTACGGACGGTTGAGGAAAGCTACCTCCTTCCCCCGATATATCCTAATTGCCGCAGCTCCTCCTCCTGCTCCGGGCTGAGCTTGGGCTGCTTGCCGGTGGCGTCTCCGGGCGGCGTTTCGGAGCCGTTGGCGGCGGTCCAGGCGTTCTTGAGCTGGCGGGCCATGCGGTCGAGCCGCGCGGGATCGCGGTCGCCCACGGGCTCGCTGCCCTGCGATCCCCAACGCCAGAGGCTGAGCTGGGGCGTCTGGCCCCGCAGGCCGGTCAGGGGGAGGGTCCTGGCGAACGCCTTCTCCAGGCGGGCGAAGACGTCCTTGGCCGGCTCCCGGAGCGGCGGCTCGGGCTTGCCCCCCAATCCCTCGTAGCGGGCCCGGTAGTAGTCCGGCTCGGGCGGCGCGAAGCGGCTCTCCCAGAGGAGCTGGAACTCGCCGTCCACCAGGGAGAAGCGGTTGACGCCGTCGCCCGAGTAGAGCTCGGAGAGGACGCCCTTGTCGTAGGGCTGGAAGAAGCTGGGAGCCGCGCCCGGCTCGGGAGTGCCTCCGGCGGCCTCGATCAGGGTCGATCCCACCCGCACGGTGGCGGGACGGCTGCCCGGCCGGATCTGGAGCGGGCGCTGGAAGCCCTTCGGCAGCTTGATGACCAGCGGCACCTCCACGAGCTGGCGGCCGAGATTGCCGCCGTGGGCGATCTGGCCGCTCTCGCCAAACTCCTCGCCGTGGTCCGAGGTGACCACGAGGAGCGTCTGGTCCCACTGGCCGCTGCGCTTCAACGCCTCCAGCATGCGGCCGAGCATCTGGTCAGCCCAGGCGGCGTTCAGGTGGTACATGGCCCGGAAGACCCGCTCTTGATCAGGAGGGAGGTCGACCGCCGGGTCGTAGTACGGCTCCAGGTCGATGGGGCGCACCTGCCTCGGCAGGTCGGGCGGCACCTCGTCGAGCCGGTCGAGGAGCGGCTCGCGGCGGATGTAGGGGGCGTGGGGCGGCAGGATGTGGATCCAGACCATCTCCTGTCCGTCCTTCAGGTCCGCCAGGTACCCCTCGGCCCGCTTTCCCTCGCGCAGGTAGCGGAAGGTGTCGAACCCCTGGGAGTAGCCGTACTCGGCCTGCAGCCAGTGGTTGGAGCGGAAGCCGGCCGTGCGGTAGCCCGCCTTCTTCAGGGCCTCGGGCAGGGTGACGAACCGCTGGTCGAGCACGGGCCGGTCGCTCCCCCAGCTCCCGGCCCGCCAGGGCTGGAAGCCGGTGAAGAGCGCGGCCATGGAGGGCACCGTCCAGCTCGACGGCGACACCGCGCGCCCCGCCCAGGTGGCCTCTTTGGCGAGTCCGGAGAGAGCCGGCATCACCCGCGGCGGACCGCCCAGGGCGCCCACGGCGTCGGCCCGCAGGGCGTCGATCGTGATGAGAACGATGGGCCCGCGGTGGACCGGCACGGCGGGCTCGCGGCGGCAGCCGAATACGCCCAAGAAAACGCCCAGGAGCACGAGCGCGCAGAGGGCGAGCGCAGAGGCTCTGAGCGGACGGTTCCAGGTTCCTCGATGCAAGACGGTTCTTCTCCAGGCCCGGCGGCGGCACGGGATGCGGTAGGATACTCCACGTGCGCGGATCGTTCCTTCGCCCACTCTGGGGGCTCGTCTACCTTCTCCTCTACGGAACCGCCGCCGTTTCCGCCCAGGAACCCCTGCAGGTGTTCCGCAACGGCGAGACGCTGGCGCTGGTTCCGGCGGAAGACTCGGCGCGGCTGGAGCTGCCCGGCGAACCCCGCGGACGCTCGCTGAACCTGGACCTGCCGGACCGGACGGATCTCTCCTCTCTCGCTCTGCTCGACGCCGGCTGGATGACGGCCGGGAGCGCGCCCAACGCCAACGGAGGGCAGACTTTGATCCTGTTCCGGGGCAACGACAAGCGCTTCCAGACCCTGGCGGAGCCCCCGGGCCAGCAAGGCTTCATCCGGCGGAGACCCGTGCTCCTGACGGACGGCGGACAGCTCGCCGGTCTCGCCTGGCTGGAAGGAGACGACCTGCAATCCCTCTCCGTGCGCGCCGCCGCCTGGACGGGCACGAGTTGGGGACCGGTCCAGCAGGTCTCCCATCCCGGACCAGGGAGCCAGCTCGCGCTGACGGGCGCCGTGCTGGACGACGGCTCCTGGCTCCTCGCCTGGAGCGCCTTCGACGGCACCGCCGACGAAATCGTCTGGAGCCGCCGCGTGGGCGAGACCTGGC
>CAXTNS010000745.1:0-3280 GCA_964245465.1 uncultured Thermoanaerobaculia bacterium | reverse complement strand
TCACCCTCCTGACGTCCCTCCTGACGCCCCTCCTGGAGCCCCCTCTGGAGCCCCTTCTGGAGCCCTTTTTGAAGCCCCTCCTGGAGCCCTTCCTCCCGTGTCTCGCGGGTCCAACGGTCGATGCTGTCCAGCAACATGGTTGCACCTTCCTCCAGAGTCGGTACACCGGAGGCCTCCTCCTGAGGCCGGCCAAGACGCGGCAAAATCACTTTCACCAACCAGGTCCCGAACGCCCGCCGCAATGAGCCCTCGCCCGGCGGAATCGTCTGCCTCAAGCGGTGGAAGCCCGCTTGGACCTCCCGCCAGTCGCGGCTCTGCTCGATGCGGAACAGCTCCGCCACCGGATTCTCCAGCGCCGCCAGTTCCTCGCGCGAGTACGTCGACTCGACCACCAGCAGATACCGCAACCGAGGCCGGTAGATCTCCGCCGAAGGGTCCAGGTCGCTGATCATGGAACCGAGGTCCCGGGCCACGTTCCACGGCTCCTTCCCATTGTAAATGACCATGGGGATGACCAGCGGCAGGTTTTTCCAACCCGCCGCCGGCTGGTCCTTCATAAGCTCCTGGTAGAAGAGCCCGACGTAGCCCATGAGGCGGACCGGCATGGAAGGATCGGGGCGCGACTGGAACTCCATCAGAACGTATACGAAGACCGGCTCGTCTCCATCCTTGCGCCGGAACTTCCAGATCAAGTCGCTCTCCCGGCTTTCGTGTTCGGCAGAGACGAAGGACCGGTTGACCACGCTGCCGGAGTCGAAGTCGATACGCTCCACCCAGCGCTCGCCCACGATCTCCCGCAGGAGATCCTGGATCATGAGCCGGTGAGAGAAGAAGAGCCGGTAGCTGAGGTCGTGTTGTCCCACAATTTTCCGGGCGGGACTCTACCACGAAATTCTTCCTTCCGGCGTAATGTACTCGAAAGCGGCCTTGTCCTCAGTCCGCCATGATCTCCAGCAGCCGCTGGCGCGGGCCGCGGAGGCGGGTCTGCCGGGAACGCCTTTCAAAGAGGCGGATCTGGAGGAGCTCGCGGTCGGCATGGTCGATCGTCCGCTCCAAGCTCTCGTTGCCGTGCCGGGCGGCCCAGCCCACGGAGAAGGGGGGGATGCCCTGTTCGGACGCCGTCGCCCGCAGGCGCTGGCCGACCTCGGCCACAAACCGCGCTGGAGCGCCCAGAAGCAGGAGCAGGAACTCGTCGCCTCCCATGCGCACCACGGCATCCTCGGCGCGGGCGTTCTGCTGGAGGAAGCGGCTCACCTTGATCAGCGCCTCGTCGCCCGCCTGGTGGCCGAGCTCGTCGTTGAGCTCCTTGAAGTTGTCCACGTCCACGACGATCGTCCCCCAGGTCGAGAAACTGCTGAGCCGCTTCTGGATCTCCTGCAGGTACCTGCGGTTGAAGCATCCCGTCAGGGGATCGAGGAGGCTCTGCGCCTGAAACCGGCTCTCGAGCTGCTTGCGCTGGGTGATGTCGACCAGGATGCCGTGGAAGACGACTTCGCCCGTCTCGGGATCGCGGACGGTGTGGCAGGTGTCGAGCACGGTCCGCTCCTGGCCGTCCGGCCGGCGGAGGACGAGCTCGAGTTCGCGGATGACGCCGTCGCGGGCCAAGAGCTCCTCTTCCCGATCCCGTTGAGCCGGGTCAGCGAAGAGGTCCTGGGCCTGGTAACTCTGCAGCTCCTCGAGAGACGAAACACCGAAAATCTCCAGGCAAGCCGGGTTGGCATCGAGGATCTCACCACGGCTGTTGGTGATGTAGATCCCCTCCTGAAGCTTCTCGATAAACAGCCGAAGCGTCTCGGGGTCCTGCAGATTTCGGTAGCGTCCTTGGGGCATTATGGGCTCCTGCGCGAGATAACAGCTCGCACCAAAGTCGCACTACTATTTCCGAGCAAGATCGGGGCCAGGAATCCGCCACCCCACGGCCGCGTTACCGTGCGAGGAGGATTCGTGGATGAGCCGAGTCATTTTAGCATTTATGCTATGTTTCGCCGCCCTACCCACAATAGCCCAGACCCCGCCGCCTCCGCAGACACCGGCCTGCCCGAAGGGCCAGAGCGTGCGGGACGTGGATCCGGACACGGACGTGGTCATCCAGAAGACCCGGATCACCCCGAAGCCGGACAGCTTCGATCCCATGCTCCTCTGGAGCTCGGACGAGCCCGGCTCGGTGGCCTTCGTGGTGATGGGCAACGGCGCCATCGTGAGATATCCGACCTGCTACGGGCTGACCCTCTTCGTGGATGGCCGGGCCGTGGCCCTGGGGAAGACGGAGCACACGGCGGAGACCGGCGCCGCCCGGTCCGTGGAGTACATGACCTCCGACCTCACCCTGGCCGAGGCCCAGCGGCTCGCCTCCGCCAAGACGGTCACCTACAAGATCTGCAACGACGAGCTCCGGGTGAGCGAGGACTTCCTCTGCCAGGCCCGCGAGGTGCTGGAGACGGCGGCGTCCTGGAAAAAGGCGCCGCCGGCGAAGAAACGGTAACCTCTACACCCCGAAGTACCGCGCGTCCGGATGGTGGAACACCAGCGCGGACACGCTCGCCTCGGGATCCATCATGTCCCCTTCGGTCAGGTGGACGCCGATCTCCTCGGGCCGGAGGGCCTTGAACAGCTCGCGCTGGAAGGCGAGGTCCGGGCAGGCCGGGTAGCCGAAGCTGTAACGTTTGCCACGGTAGCGGGCGGAGAGCTTGTCTTCGATCGGGAGGTCTTCGGGATCGGGGAAGCCCCAGCACTTCCGCAGACAGGCGTGGAGCCACTCGGCGGCGGCTTCGGCGGTCTCCAGGGCGAGGGCCGCGAAGGCGTGGCTCTTCAGGTACTCGCCCTGGCGCTTCCACTCCTCCACCCGCTCCCGAACCCCCTCGCCGGCCGTGGTGACGAAGAGGGCGACGTGGTCTCTCGGCAGGACGTAGTCCGCGAGGCTCAACCCGCCCTCACGGGACTGGCGCGGGAAGTCCCAGGAGGCCGCGATCCCGCCCGTTTCCGGACAGCGCAAGGTGATCCGGTTGCCATCCGCCTCGGCGGGGAAGAACCGCCAGACGGCCTTCGCCTTCAGGGCTCCCTGGCGGGCGACGTCCTTGAGGCCGTCCATCACGGCTTCGAGCTTGGCGAGCTTGGGATCCCCTTCCTCCCGCAGCCGCTTCACCGATCCCTTCAATCCCAGGTGCTTGCCGTAGACCATCTGCGGGTTCAGGTACTCCCAGACCTTGTCCAGGTCGAGATCCGAGACGTGCCGGTCGAGGTCGGGCGGCACGCCGGCAAACGCACGCGCCCCGTCGAAGAC
>CAXTNS010000744.1:0-3319 GCA_964245465.1 uncultured Thermoanaerobaculia bacterium | reverse complement strand
CCTCCCAGAGCGTGCCGGCGTTGAAGTTGAAACGCAGCAGAGCCTCGCTGTTGTAGCCGACGTTGTAGGTCACCGTCGCGAAGCCGAATCCCCGGGTCCCGTAAGTGCCTACCGAAGCGGGCGACAAAGTCACCGACGGGGAGCTGACGATCGTGTGCCAGGCGACGTCCGCGGGGACCGTCACGTTCGCCGCGGTGCCCTCATAGACGGTGAGGTCTCCAGGGATCGTCTGCGAGAAAAGCCTTCGCGTGGAGAAGGTCGTGGCTCCTCCCGTCGTCCTGGCCTGCAGCGAGTAGGTGACCGGCGAGGAGCCGGGCGTGCGGTCCAGGAGAGCGAAATTCTGGCCGGTGGGCAGGGAGGCGCCAACGGAATCGAAAAACGTTCCAATGACCGTCGCTCCCCTCAGGAGACGGTACTCGATCAGTTGGTTCAGAGGTCCCGCCGACACCGCGGAGTAGGCGCCGAGAATGACCGCTTTTCCAGACGCCGGATTGGCCGAGGTCGTCACCAGCGTAGTCCACGTGCCGTTGCTCGGAGCCGTGACCGCCGTGCTGTCCGCTCCCGAGCTGCTCGACTCCGTGGACTCCACCAGCACGGGGGCGAGCCAGGCTTGAGCGAAATACGCGGAGAAGGCAGACGTGCTCCGGGCGCGCAGCTCGAGAGTGTGCTGCCCCGCCGCGATGTCGGGAAAGCTGGCCCTGAGCATCTTCGCGGTAGGGAAACCCGTCTGCGGACGATGTTGCATCGTGAAGCTGGAGGCGCCGTCGAGGACGAGTTGATACTCGACTTTCACGCCGGCCTGGCCCGGCCCTTCGTGATAGGTGATCGCGGCCTGCGCGACGATGTCGCTGCTCAGGACATTGTTGAACTGGAGTGTGAGCACGGTCCGCCATACGCTGTCACCCGGGAGCTCCCAGCGTCCTGAAGTGGGTCCCTTGATGCACTCGCGGACCGAGAGATCCGCGCGGGCCATGGCCGGAAGCAAGAGCAGAAATCCGAACAGAACTACAAAATGCCGCATGTCTTTTTCCTCCTGTGGCTCGAACGCCGAGCCGCCGGAATGGAAGGTAGCACAGGTTAATGTCATTTGCAAATAATGCTAAAAGAAAAGTAACATACTGGTTCGAGTCATGCCGCCTTGGCGAGGAGAACCGTATAGTAAGAATGATGACCCGCGGCGAGGTGCTCGCGCTCGGCGTCGATGAGAGACTGCAGGAGCGCGGCGCGCTCGCCGGCCGTGAGGGGGTCGAGGCGAAGGTGCGGATGAATAACTGAGAGGTAATTGCCTCCATAGTCGCGGCGATCGAGGATCGTGAAGTGGCGGGACACGGCCGCCAGGATCTGGGAGGACCTCACGGCCTCGGTGGGGTCCCGCCAGTCGACGGGCAGCTCGAGGCGCCGCGATCTCCGGACGGAAGCGGGCAGTCGTGAAAAGAGATCGGAAGCTTCCTTGACATGGGCGGCCGACCACTCGCCACGCGAAGGCCCCACGTATTCGTCGATGTACACCAGAGCGCCGGGACGGAGCGCGGAGACGGTGGCGGAAAGGCAGGCGTCCAGGTCTTCCACGTGATGGAGGGACTGATGGAAGAAGGCCGCGTCAAAGGCGGCTGCGGGCAGCTTCAGCGTGTTGAGGTCGCCTTGCCGGTACCGGACGCCCGTGAGGCCCGCCGCTTCGGCTTTGGCTTCGGCCAGCTTCAACGCGGCGGACGAGATGTCGATGCCGAGAATGGACGTGCACAGGCCTTTGGAAAGCAGGTCCCGTTCCAGAGCCCCTTCCCCGCAGCCGAGACTGACGGCGGATTCGAAAGGCGACGGCACGAGGGTTTGCAGCCGTTCGATGGGCCAGAGATCCGGTGAGCCGGTCACCGATTGATTGATGTATCGGCGGACAACCTCTTCCCCCATCCAGGTGCGGAGGTTGCCATGAGCGAACGTCCGCCCCCAGAAGCGGCCGCCAATGAAAGAGCGAAGCCGGGTCAGCACGGTGCCGGCGGTTCTCAGGGGAAGCGCCGGCCCTGGAGCGTCAGGTTCTGGCCGGTTGTTTCCATGCGAGTCCAGAGGATGAGGAAGTCCCCCGTGGGGAGGCTTTCCGTGCGGGGACGCAGCAAGTCGCCCCGGAGGAAACCGCGGATCTGCGCCAGGCGGACGGCCTTGCCCTCGGGACGGCCGACGAGCGAAAGAAAGCGCGCCCGGAGGGTGGGGACGTTGGAATTCTCATAGACCTTCCAGACCCGGGCCCCCTGATCGGTCCAGGCCAGGACAAGATTGCCTGCCGCGTCGGCGCCGGCCGCCACCCAGAAGCTGGGTTCCACGAGCGTCACTGGTCCGGCGAGCAGAGCCCCGTCAGGGCCGAGCTTCCAGGCCTGCGCGGCGCCGTTCTGGCTGGCGCCGCTCAAGACGATGACCGCGCCAGCGCCCGGAACCGGATACGCGGCCACCGCGAACCCGTACCCGAGAGACCGGGGCGTGCCGGCCACCCGGCCGGATGGGTCGAGGCGCTCGACGACCCAATTGAAACTGTCGTTGAAGTCCTGCCGCAGGGCCAAATAGCCCACGTCGCCCGCGCCAAGGGACACGGGCTGCTCGTTACCGCCCTCTCCCCACTCGTGCGGCTCGCCGATCCGGCCGGAGCCCGGGTCCAGGGTGGCGGCCATGACGGTCCAGTCCGCGCCGGGTTCGAGTTGCCGGCTCCAGGTCAAGAGCACGCCGCCGTCCGGCTGAACGGCCGCCTGGGCACGGAACTCCTCGAAATCCGGCTCCGGATCCAGGGTCCACTGGGCGTTCAAGGCTGGAGCCGCGAAGAGGGCTGAGACCACGAGGGACAGGGGTGCAAGTTGGCGCCACATACGAAAAGTATAGGCGTTTTTACAGGCCGGCTTACCCGAAGCCGCGGTCCTGCGCTATGATTTGCCGTACGGTCCTATCCGGCGATTGCTGTCAGCTAACTTCGGAAAGGAGATAGCATGAAGAAAAAGCGCTCGGCCAAGCTCACCCTCAACCGCGAAACCCTCAAGCAACTTGATCACTCGTACCTGCAAACCTTGGCGGGCGGGGATACGGCGGCCCTCGCCTGCGCCAACACCTTCAACGGAACCTGCAAAGGGACCTGCCAGACCTGCGGCGGCCAGACCTGCTTCGATACGGTTTGTGGAGGTTGTCCGACCCGCCCTCCGCAGACCTGCACGACGGATACCCTTTAAGGGGAACGAGAGCCGCGCTGACTCAATAGAGCAGCGCCGGCCCCCCGGCAACGCCCCCACCCCCGGGCCCCGCCCCGGCGCCGGATGAAACCCACCCGAGAAGCCGGGTGAAGGGG
>CAXTNS010000743.1:0-3320 GCA_964245465.1 uncultured Thermoanaerobaculia bacterium | reverse complement strand
ACTCGGCGGAGAGCCCGCCGCTGCAGCGCGCCCTCGTGCTGGTCGACGCTGTCGGCGTCACCGAGCACGACTTCGTCGAGCCACCGCTGAACCGCGAGAAGTTCATTAGTCTCAAGAAGCTGCTGGAGAAGGGGTATGAGAAGGACGTCGTCCTCCCCTTCACCGGCAACACGCCCTACATCAACACCATCGCCAGGAGCCAGGAGCCTCCCTACGCGGGGGACCGGGAGATCGAGCGGCGCATCAAGAGCATCATCCGCTGGAACGCCATGGCCATGGTGGTGCGGGCCAACAAGAAGTTCGCCGGCCTGGGCGGCCACATCTCGACCTTCGCCTCGTCGGCCACCCTCTATCAGGTGGGCTTCCACCATTTCTTCAAGGGCCGGGGGGAGAGCGGGTTCGACGGCGACATCATCTACTTCCAGGGCCATGGCTCGCCCGGCATCTACGCCCACGCCTTCCTCGAAGGGCGGATCCCGGTCGAGAAGATGGAGGCCTTCCGGCGCGAGCTCGAAAAGGGCGGCGGCCTCTCTTCCTATCCCCACCCCTGGCTGATGCAGGACTTCTGGGAGTTCCCCACGGTATCCATGGGCCTCGGGCCCATCTCCGCCATCTACCAGGCCAAGTTCAACCGCTACCTCCGGGACCGCGGCCTGCGTGACCCCCAGAACCGGAAGGTCTGGGCCTTCCTGGGGGACGGCGAGACGGACGAGCCCGAGGCTCTGGGCGCCATCACCCTCGCCTCCCGCGAGCAGCTCGACAACCTGATCTTCGTCATCAACTGCAACCTGCAGCGGCTGGACGGACCCGTGCGCGGCAACGGCAAGGTCATCCAGGAGCTGGAGACGGCCTTCCGGGGCGCCGGCTGGAACGTCATCAAGGTCATCTGGGGGAGCGACTGGGATCCGCTCATCGAGGCGGACAACTCCGGCCGGCTGATCCAGCGCATGACCGAGGCGCTCGACGGCGAGTACCAGAAGTACGTGGTGGAGCCCGGCTCCTACGTGCGCAAGGAGTTCTTCGGCAAGTACCCGGAGCTGCTGGAACTGGTGAAGAACTACTCGGACGAGCAGCTCCGAACGCTCCGGCGCGGCGGCCATGACCCGGTCAAGGTCCACGCCGCGTTCAAGGCCGCCGTGGAGCACAAGGGCTCGCCCACGGTGATCCTGGCCAAGACGGTGAAGGGGTACGGCCTGGGCGAGGCGGGCGAGGGCAAGAACGTCACCCACCAGCAGAAGAAGCTCACGGAGGACGAGCTGCGCTTTTTCCGCGACCGGTTCGACATCCCGGTCTCCGACAAGGACCTGCACGAGGCACCGTTCTACTGCCCGCCGGAGAACAGCCCGGAGATCCAGTACCTGCGGGAGCGCCGCGGCGCCCTGGGCGGACCGGTGCCGATGCGAAAAATCCGCAAGGAGCCCCTGCCGATCCCCGAGGGCGGCGACGTCTGGGGCCGGTTCTTCGAGGGGGTGGACCGCGACGTCTCGACGACCATGGTGTTCGTCCAGATGCTCACCCAGCTCCTCAAGGACAAGGAGATCGGCAAGAAGATCGTGCCCATCGTGCCTGACGAGGCCCGCACGTTCGGCATGGAGTCGCTGTTCCGCCAGTTCGGCATCTACTCCCACGTGGGTCAGCTCTACGAGCCGGTAGACAAGTCGATGCTCCTCTACTACCGCGAGGCCACGGACGGGCAGATCCTGGAGGAGGGGATCACGGAGGCGGGCTCGATGGCGGACTTCATCGCCGCCGGTACCTCCTACGCCACCCACGGGATCGACATGCTGCCGTTCTTCATCTTCTACTCGATGTTCGGCTTCCAGCGGGTGGGCGACCTGATCTGGGCCGCGGCCGACCAGCGCACCCGCGGCTTCCTTCTGGGCGCCACCTCGGGCCGCACGACGCTCAACGGCGAGGGCCTCCAGCACGAGGACGGCCACAGCCACGTGCTGGCGAGCGTGGTGCCCAACCTGCTGGCCTACGACCCGGCGTACGCCTTTGAGCTGGCGGTGATCATCCGCGACGGCATGAAGCGGATGTACACGAACCGGGAGGACGTCTTCTACTACATCACCCTCTACAACGAGAACTACCCGATGCCGCCCATGCCGGAAGGGGTGGAGGAGGGGATCCTCAAGGGGATCTACCCGCTGAAGCCTGCCCCCCAACAGGAAGACAACCGGGAGGGAGACCGCCCGCGCGTCCACCTGCTGGGCTCCGGCTCGCTGCTTCGGGAGGCGTTGCGGGCGCAGGACATCCTGGCCCAGCGCTACGGCGTGGCCGCGGACGTGTGGAGCGCCACCAGCTACAAGGAGCTGCGGCGCGACGCCCTGGAGGCGGACCGCTGGAATCTGCTCCATCCGGACCAGGAGCCGAGAAAGCCCTACGTCGTCCAGGTCTTCGAAGGGGACGACCGGCCCATCGTCGCCGTCTCCGACTACATGAAGCTGGTGCCGGACCAGGTCTCCCGCTGGCTGCCGGGCCGGCTCTACTCCCTGGGCACGGACGGCTTCGGCCGCAGCGAGACCCGCGAGGCCCTGCGCCGCTTCTTCGAGGTGGACGCCGAGTGCGTGGTGATCGCCGCCCTCCATCAACTCGCCCAGCGGGGTGTGGTGGACCGTACGGTGGTCCGGCGGGCCGTCGACGAGCTGGGGGTCGATCCCGAGAAGCTCGATCCGCTGATCAGTTAGAATCCCGGATGGATTTTTCGGAACCTACCGGGTGGAGACCTCCCTTTCGGAGGAGATACCGAGGAGAGACCGATCGTGAAGAGCAAGACCTTTCTGAAGGCCCTGTCACTCTCGCTGCTGCTGCCGGCCCTGGCTCTGGCCGAGCCCGTGACCTACAAGGTAGACGCCGACCACAGCGGCGTCGGCTTCACCATCCGCCACTTCGTCTCCAACGTGCCCGGCCGCTTCCGCGACTTCGACGGCGTCGTCAAGTACGACAAGCAGAACCCGGCGGCCTCGAGCGTCGAGTTCACGGTCAAGGCGGCGTCGATCGACACCTCCAACAACGACCGCGACGAGCACCTGCGGAGCGCGGACTTCTTCGACGTCCAGAAGTTCCCCGCGCTGACCTTCACCAGCACCAAGGTGGCCGCCAAGGACGCGGACACCCTGGACGTGACGGGCAACCTGACCCTGCACGGGGTGACCAAGCAGATCACCATCCCGGTCGAGGTGCTCGGCACGGTCAAGACGCCGAACGGCGAGAAGGCCGGTTTCGAGTCGAGCTTCACGGTCAACCGCAAGGATTACGGGATTGTCTTGAACAGCGTGTTCGTCGACGGCGGCAGCGTGCTCGGGGAGGATGTGAAG
>CAXTNS010000742.1:2109-3323 GCA_964245465.1 uncultured Thermoanaerobaculia bacterium | reverse complement strand
GTCCTGGCCCGTGCCTTCGAAGAGGCCGGCGTTCTCGACCAGGCGGCGGAAGTTCTGCTTGTGGAGGCGCACGCCGGAGACGGCTTCCACCGTCCGCTGGAGCTGGAGCAGAGTGAAAGAGGGAGGCAGGAGCTCGAAGACCACGGGCCGGTATTTGAGCTTGCCGCGCAGGCGGCCGAGGGCGGTCGCGAGGATGCGGCGGTGGTCGAACGCCATGGCCCGGCCCGGGAGAAGATCGGGGCGCCGGGAGGGGACGGGCCGGCGCTCGTCGGCGGCGCCGCCCGTGGCTTCGCGGTCCCGCCAGGCCTCAGGCACCAGGTAGGCCTCGTAGAGGAGCTCGTAGCGCTCCAGCACGCGCTCGCCGTCCCATGGGGCGCCGCCCAGGCCGAAGACGATGTCCACCCGCTCGCGCCGCTCCTGCCGGACGGCGGGATCGGCACCGCCGGCCACCCAGGCGCGCAGAGCCGGGGCGATCGAGCCGTCGATCAGGGCAGGACGGCCAGAACGCCAGTCTTCCCAAGGGAAGAATTCGTACCCGTCGCGCCAACTCGCCCCGCGCCCCACGGAAACTTCGCGCACCAGGGCCAGGTAGGCCACGGAGACCACCCGGGCTCCACCCTGGCTCTCGCCGGGATCGCGGTGGCGGTCGCCGAAGGTGTAGAGCTGCTCCACGTAGCCCAGCTCCAGGCCGGTCTGCTCACGCACCCAGCGGCGCAGGCCGAGGTCGAGCGTGCGGTCCGTCTCCGGCTCCAGGGGACCGAACGGCAGGGCCTCCTCGGCCGGTCCACTGCCAGGAGCCTCGCGCCAGACGGTGAGGATGCGCGGCATCTCCTCGGTGACCGCCATGATCACCGCGTTGAGACCGATGGCGACCCGCGGGTGCACGCAGTCGTTCCTAGGTCCCGGCAACCTGCAACGGGAGAGACGAAGTGACGAGGTCTCGGTCGAGTACCCGCTCAAAAACATCGCCGAAGTGCTGGGCGTAGACCTCGGCGACCTCGGGTAGAGAGGGCGTCCGGCCCGTGAGCCGCTCGATCGAGGTCATGCGGACCTGGTGGAGCCCGCAGGGGATGATCCCCGCAAAATAGGAGAGATCGGTCGAGACGTTCAGGGCGAAGCCATGGGTGGTGATCCAGCGCGAGAGGTGGACGCCGATGGAGGCGATCTCGGCCGCGTCGAGCTGGGTGGCCGCCTCGCCGCGGCCGCGCTGGTGC
>CAXTNS010000742.1:1789-2099 GCA_964245465.1 uncultured Thermoanaerobaculia bacterium | reverse complement strand
GACGATGGGATAGCCCACGAGCTGTCCTGGCCCGTGGTAGGTGACCTGCCCACCGCGGTCGCACTCCGCCACCTCGACGCCGCAGGCGCGCAGCCACTCGGGGCTCGCCAGCACGTCGGCCTCACTGGCGTTCCTGCCCAGGGTGTAGACGTGGGGGTGCTCCAGGAGGAGCAGGCGCTCCGGTCCCTCGCCGGCTTTCAGGGCCGAGCGCGCCGCGAGTTGAAGCTCGACGGCCTCCGCGTAGGGAACGCGGCCCAGGTAGTCCCAGTGGAGCGATCGGCGAGACATCGTCGGCATAGAGGGGATTGTT
>CAXTNS010000742.1:0-1779 GCA_964245465.1 uncultured Thermoanaerobaculia bacterium | reverse complement strand
CCGGCTCTTGCCCTTGACAAGGGACCGGGCCAAGCCGGCGGTGCCCGTGGGCGGCAAGTTCCGGCTGATCGACATCCCCATCAGCAACAGCCTGCACGCGGGGATCGACCGGATCTTCGTCATCACCCAGTTCAACAGCGCGAGTCTGCACCGCCACATCGCGCAGACCTACCGCTTCTCCGCCTTCAGCCTCGGCTTTGTCAACATCCTGGCGGCGGAGCAGACCATGGACCGCCGCGAGTGGTACCAGGGAACGGCGGACGCCGTGCGCCAGACCCTGCCCCGGCTCCTCGAGCTCAACCCACCCGAGGTGCTGATCCTTTCCGGCGACCAGCTCTACCTGATGGACATCAGCCGGTTCGTCAGGGCCCACCGCGACCGCGGCGCGGACATCACGATCGCCGTCAAGCCCGTCACCCGCGAGGAGGCCTCGGCCTTCGGCATCCTGCGCCTCGACCCGTCCGGCCGCATCGTCGAGTTCGTGGAGAAGCCCAAGGAGGCTGCTCAGCTCGACGCGATCGCCCTGGACGAGCAGACCCAGTCCGCTCTCGGGTTCCCGGCGCCGCCGGGCTCCTACCTGGCGAGCATGGGCATCTACATGTTCCGGCCCGAGGTGATGCGCGAGTTGCTGGTGGGGACTACGACCATCGATTTTGGCCGCGAGGTGATCCCCCAGGCCCTGGAGAATTACAAGGTCTACGCCTTTCCGCACAACGGGTACTGGACGGACATCGGGACCATCCCGAGCTTCCACCAGGCGAACCTCGACCTCACGCTGCCCCTGCCGCCGCTCAATCTGTACGATCCCGACCTGCGGATCTTCACCCATCCGCGCTTCCTGCCCGGCACCAAGGTCACGGAGTGCTTCGTCCAATGCTCCATCCTGAGCGAGGGGAGTATCCTCTCCGGTAGCCGCGTTACGGACTCCATCGTAGGCGTTCGCGCCACCGTGCGCTCCGGCTCGGTCATCGAGCGTTCCATCGTCATGGGCGCCAGCAACTGGGAGAGCCTGCCGCCGGGCAGCGATCAGATCCCCCTCGGGATCGGCATGGACTGCCACATCAAGAACGCCATCATCGACTTCGACACGCGCATCGGCGACGGCAGCAAGCTGATCAACGCCGCTGGGGTCCAGAACGCCGACGCGGACAACTACTGCATCCGCGAAGGCATCATCGTCGTGCCCAAGGGCGCCGTCATCCCGCCGGGCACGGTGATCTGAGATGTCTTTGAACATCTGCCAGATCGCCGCCGAGGTTGCCCCGTTCGCCAAGACGGGCGGCCTGGGCGACGTGTCCGCGGGCCTGTCGAGCTTCCTCCACCGCGCGGGGCACGACGTGCGACTCTTCCTCCCGTTCTACGCCCAGATCGCCCGGCGGACCGAGACGTTCGCGCCCGTGGACTTCGTCCAGAACGTGCCGGTGTCCATGGGGTCGCGGCAGTACACGTTCTCCCTCCGCACGGGGCAGCTTCCCGGGAGCGACCTCTGGATCTACTTCGTCGATTGTCCAGAGCTTTTCGGCGCTGAGGGGATCTATCACGGCGACTGGGCGGACTGGCTGCGCTTTTCCTTTCTGACGCGGGCGGCCTTTGATTCATGCCAGCGGATGGGCTGGGGTCCCGACGTGGTGCACTGCCACGACTGGCACACGGCGCTCGCCCCCATCCTCCTGAAAGCCCTTTACTCCTGGGACGGGCTGTTCGACCGCACCCGCACGGTGCTGACCCTTCACAACCTGGGGTTCCAGGGCTCGTCCACGCCGGCGTGGTGGGCGACCT
>CAXTNS010000741.1:796-3324 GCA_964245465.1 uncultured Thermoanaerobaculia bacterium | reverse complement strand
TCCCTATGCGGACAGCAACCGCAGCTACGACGACTACCGCCCGGCCTACCAGTACGGCTGGGAGTCGCGCGCCCAGTACGGCAACAAGCGCTGGGAAGACGCCGAGAACGACCTCGAGCGGGGCTGGGACAACGCCAAGGGCGCTTCCAAGCAGACCTGGAACGAGGCCAAGCACGCCACCCGCGACGCCTGGCACCGCGTCGAGAGCGCGCTTCCTGGTGACGCCGACGGCGACGGCCGGTAGAGAACACGCTGGGACGTAGGGGCGGCCCCGCGTGGCCGCCCCTATACCTAATCCCCCTCCCAATCCCAGAAATAATCCTTGTTCGTCAACGCCGGCTCCTCCTCGGTGAGGGATTCCTCCATGAGATGGGCCTGGGCTTCCTCCGGGGTCATCTCGCCGCGGATCACGGCGAGTTGCTCTTCGAGGTCCTGCGTCTCGCGCTCCCAGTAGTCCGGCGTACCGAAGTGAGGCCAGGCGGCGGGGAAGGCCGGGTCGTGCCAGCGGCGGGCGATCCAGGCGGCGTAGTGGATGATGCGCAAGGCCCGCAGCGGCTCGATGAGCACGAGCGTCGCGCGGTCAAAGTCTCGGAACTGGATGTACCCCTCCAGGAACCGCTCGCGCAAGTTCTGGGTGTAGGCGTCCCGCCCGGGCAGGGCCAGCCAGAGGTCCTGGACGGCCGGACCGATCACCATGTCGTCGAAATCCAGCACGTTCAGGAGGCCGTCCCGGAACAGGATGTTCCCCAGATGGAGGTCGCCATGGATGCGGTGGACGGGCACCCCGGCCAGCCGCCGATCCGCGATGGCGGCGATCGAGAGGGCCGTGTCGAAGTAGCGGTCCTTGAGGTGGTGGGGCAGAACGTCGTGCGCCTCCAGCCAGTCCAGATTCTCGCGGACGTAGGTGTCGGCGTTCAGCCGGATCCGGTGCTCGGCCTCCCGGCGGGCGCCGACGTTGTGCATCCGCCCCACCAGCATGCCCAGGCGGCGGGCGCCGGCCTCGTCGAGCTCGTCGGGGGCGCGGCCGCCCCGGCGGTCGGAGAGGCTGTAGAAGATGTTGTCGATCATCCGCAAGGTGCCGCCTCCGGGGAAGTCCCGCATGGTGCAGACGGGGATCTCCTGCCAGGCGAGGTCCTTGAGGAACAGGTGCTCTTCCAGGATCTGCTCCCGGGTCCATCGCCCGGGCCGGTAGAACTTGGCCACCACGCGGCTGCGGTCCGCCAGCTCTACCTCATAGACCCGGTTTTCGAAGGAGTTCAGCGGGTAGCAGACCGGGTTGCACTCCAAGCCCCCCGCCTCCACGGCTTTGAGGACTTTTTCAGGCGTCAGGGAGAGGAAGAGATCGGTTTCATTGGTGACTTGGTGCTGCATGGAGCCAATGTAACACGTGCGAAGATAGCCTCGTTCGCAGACACCAGGAGACCTCCATGGCAGACGAAGCCACCGCGAGCCCTGAGTTCACCGAGCTCGCTCATTTCGAGATCGACGGCCGGTCCGTGCGGCTGCTGGAGTACGACTATTGCGTGGAGAAGGAGATCGTCGTCCTCGGCCGGGTCGATCCGCGCGGCCAGGAGGCGGTGACGGTGGGCATGCTGCGGCCGGTGCGCCGGAGCCTGGTGGCCGAAGTCGAGCGGACGCTCCGCCGTCCCGTGCGTCCCGTGCAGCTCAACGCCTGGGAGATCCGCCGGGCGCTCGACGAGGGCTACGGGCTCGCCGGCTCCGGCCGGGACGGCGGCTCGACCCTCGTCCTCGGCCCCGTGCGGGACTTCTCCTTCGAGCGCGACCAGGACATCCCCCATCTCCTCGACGAAATCCTCGGCCGGGCCGTGGAGCTGCGCGCGAGCGACGTCCACATCGAGACCTATGAGCGGGACGTGGACGTGCGCTTCCGCGTCGACGGCGTCCTGCGGCAGGTCGCCACCCCTCTCGCCGTCGACAACGTCCAGGCCGCCATCGCCCGGCTGAAGGTCCTGTCGGACCTCGACATCGCCGAGCGCCGCCGCGCCCAGGACGGCCGCATCCAGGCCCTCTATCGGGACATGGAGTACCCCAAGGGGCGGACCGTCGACTTCCGCCTCTCCGTGGTCCCCGGCCCCGCGGGGGAGGACGCGGTCCTGCGCATCCTCGACAGCTCGGCTCCCCTGCCGCTCGAAAAGCTCGGTCTTGGGGACGGCCCCAAGGGTGCCCTGGGCCTCTTCGAGCGCCTGATCGGCAACCCCGAGGGGATGATCCTGGCCACCGGCCCCACGGGCAGCGGCAAGACCACCACCCTGTACGCCGCCCTCGAACGGATCACCACGCCCGAGAACAAGGTCCTCACCGTCGAAGACCCCATCGAGTACCGCTTCCCCAAGACCAACCAGAAGCAGGTCTCCTCCGTGATGGGCTTCGCGGACTATGCACGCGCCTTCATGCGCCAGAACCCGGACGTGATCCTGATCGGCGAGATCCGCGACGAGGAAACGGCCTCGGCCGCCGTCCGCGCCGCCCAGACCGGCCACCTCGTCCTCTCGACCCTCCACACCAAC
>CAXTNS010000741.1:0-786 GCA_964245465.1 uncultured Thermoanaerobaculia bacterium | reverse complement strand
GTCGCCACCGTGGCCCGGCTGCGCACCCTGGGGGTCGACTCCGGCCTGATCTCCTCCTGCCTCCTGGGCGCCGTCTCCCAGCGGCTGGTCCGCCGCCTCTGCCCAAGCTGCCGGGTGGAAGCCGCGCCGGACGAGCGGGAGGTCCGACGGCTCGGCCTGGCCCCCGGTGAAGGCCCTTTCTACAAACCCAACCCTTCTCCGGACTGCGAGATCTGCGGCGGCTTCGGCTACAAGGGGCGGCAGGGGATTTACGAGCTGTTCGTGCTGGACCCCGAACTCGCCGACCTGATCGCGGAAGGCGCCCCTTCACACCGCGTCCGCGCCGCCGCCATGGAGAAGGGAATGCAGAGCCTCCTCGCCAACGCCCTGGACAAGGCCCGCGCCGGCATCACCTCCCTGGAGGAGATCCTGCGGACGGTGCCCTATAGGATGATGAGCGCGTATTGAGAGAGCAAATCATGAGAGTCATCGACCAGAAAATCATGAACCGCCTCTTCGAGGTCACCGACGAGTTGGAGATCGACCGCGAGGGCCTCGAAGTGCCCCTCGTCATGGAAGGTGAGGGGAAGGTCGCTCGCACGAAGCGGGGGAAGATCGAGATCACCCTGCCGGACACGGACGATCTGGGGCCTTTCCTGGCGTCTTTGCCGGAGCGGTTGCAAGCCCTTTCTCAGGACTGAACCTGATCAGTACAACGTTCTCTCGTCCCCTTCGCCCTGGATTGAAATCCAGGGCTAGTGCGCCCGCGAGCGCTCACGTTCAGAGAGGTGCAAGTCCTCTTCAGGC
>CAXTNS010000740.1:0-3331 GCA_964245465.1 uncultured Thermoanaerobaculia bacterium | reverse complement strand
CGTGTCGGTGGAGCCGGGCTGGACCTGAGCGGTGCTGCCCGTGGTCGGATCGCCAAAGACCACCTCGGTCTCGCCAGAGGCAGGGTCGAAGTTCCGGCCCGAGATGACGATCGTCGAGCCCGCGGCACCGGTGCCCGGGTTGATTCCGGTGATCACCGGCAACGGCAGGAGGAAGTTGAAGCCGATGCCGGCGGAGTCGCCGTCGCCCGTCTCGATGTTGACGACGCTGATCTCGTCGACGGCGATGATGCCGTCGGCCGGGCAACTGGCCGGCAGCGGCGCGGGGCTCGTGAGCAGCCCGATCTGGCGGCCGGAGACGCTCACCACCTGCTGGGCGATGTTGAAGTCGCCGTCACGGAAGTGGAACGACACGGTCAGCGGCTCGTCGAAGCCGCTGCCCTGGATGAGCACGCGGGTGCCGCCGCTGGCCGGGCCGGAGGCCTGGCTGATGGCCGTGATCTCGACGTTGGTGCCGTACTTGAACTGCTGTGCGCGAACGGTGCTGAAGCCCGTGTTGACGTTGCGCACCAGGATGTCGACCAACTGGTTGGTGAGGTTCTGGCCGAAGCCGTTGGCCGCCGGAGTGCGGACGACGATGCGGTTGGGCGTCACGGACACGACGTCAGCCTGGATGCCGTTGAAGCTGGTGGCGCTGCCGCCGATACCGAAGAGCACCTGCACGGGCGCCACGAAGCCTTGGCCGACGATGGTCACCGTGGTGCCGCCGTCGTTGCCGCCCGAGGTCGGGTCGACGGAGAAGACCTGCGGCTCCTGGATGCCGCCGCCGCCCGCCGCGTAGGTGAAACCGCGGTCGATGGTGTCGGTCTGGGTGTCCGGCTCGTTGACGTTGATGGTGACGGCGACGTTGACCGTGGCCGTCTCCCCCACGCCCACCGGGACGCCCGCCGCCGAGGCGGAGGGGGTGGTGACCACGATGCGGTTGGGCGTCACGGAGCGCACGGTGGCCGCGGCACCGTTGAACGTCACCCGCACGGGCGTCTGGAACCCGCCGCCCAGAATGGCGACCTGCTCGCCGCCGGCCGGGCTGCCGACGCAGGGCTCCACCGAGGAGACGAAGAAGGTGGCCGGCTGGCCGATGCGGACGTTGGCCGCGCCGCCGCTGCCGAGAGCCGTGGCCCGCACGGTGGCGGTACCCGACTCCGTGCCGGCGCAGAGCACGGCCTGGGCCCGCCCGTTGACCAGGTCGAGCTCCACCGACTGCGGGCCCCCCACGGTGCCGAACCCGCCGATGTTGGTGGTCAGCGTCACCTTGGTCAGGTCCGGCGGCGGCTGGCCGTTGTCGGTGCGGCGCACGTCGACGGTGATGTTGCTCGAGCCCTCGCTGCCGGCCGTGATCTCCGTCGGGTTGGCCGTCACCGTGACGCTGTACGAGATGACGGGGTCCGGCGGCTTGGGCGTGATGGGGCCCGAGCTGCCGCCCGACGGCTCGGTCGGGGACGAGGTGCAGCCCAGGGTCGCCACCAGAGCCAGGGCCGCCAGGGCGAGCAGGGGCAGAAGGAGACGGGTCAAATTCCTGATCGATCGCATGGCAAGGCTCCTGCAGATCTCAAGGCCGGACTTCAATGGTGAATCGGGCCGGATCGGAAACGATGTCATCCCCCGAGAGGGTACGGCCGAAGATGCGCATGGACACGTCGAGGACGACGACCACGGTGCCCGTCTCGGTGTCCCTCCCCACGTCGCGCAGGTCCTTCAGGGGCTGGCTCAAAACCTGGTCGCTGGTCAGGAACGGGACGTTGGTCAGCGTGGTGGTCCCGTTGTTCGGCACCAGGCCGAAGACCGACTGCACGTTCGCCGGCGGCACCCGGGTGCCGGTGTCGCGGCGCACGAACCGGAACTCGACCGTCCGCAGCTCGATGGACTGGAGGTTGCTCGTGGTGCCCGTGGGGTCCTTGGCGATGTTGCGCACGGTGAGGGTGCCGATCACGAACGGCGGATCCTGGCTGCTCAGGGACACCGAGGACGGCAGGCCGTTGAAGTTGGAGATCGTCAACAGGACGCTCCCCTCGCTGCGGTCGGTGCGGGACCGGCAGCCCGCCAAGGCCAGCGGCAGCAGCGACAGCAGCGCGAGCGCGGTCAGAGAAAGACGGACGGTGCGATGGTTCTTCATGGGATGGTTCCGCTCCCAGGTTAAATCTTGATGACCCGCGGCGTGATGAAGATCAGAAGCTCTTCGTTCTCATCGCTGCGCGACTTGTTCCTGAACAGATGGCCGATGATCGGGATGTTGGCGAGGCCGGGCACCCGGTTCTCCGCGTTGTTGGCGGAGACCCGGTAGATGCCGCCGATGACGGCCGTGCCGCCGTCGCGCACCACGAGCCGCGTGCGCGCGTCCTTGGTGGCGATGGGAGCGTTGGAGGCCCCGGGCACCAGGAAGGCGAGCTGCGGCTCGCGCTTGGAGATGTCGATGTCCATCTGCACCGTGCCCTCGGCCGTGACCATGGGCGTGACGTCGAGCCGCAGGGTGGCGTTGATGAACTGCACCGTGACGGTGTTGTTGAGCACCGTCTGGACGGGGATCTGGAGGCCGCTCTGGATCGAGGCCCGCTGGTTGTTGAGGGTCGCGACCTTGGGCGCCGACAGGATCGTGATCAGGCCCTCGTCCTCGGCCGCCTGGAGGGCGACGTCGAGCGTGAAGGTGTTGAGCACGTTGCCGAGCCGCAGGGCCAGTTGCCCGTTGTTGCCGCCCACCGGCAGGTTGACGTCGCCGCCCCCCGAGACGTTGTTCGGGAAGACCAGGCCCGTGGTGTTGCCGTGGGCCGCGTCGGCGATGGTGTCGAAGCCCCAGTCGATGCCGAAGGTGCGGGTGAAGCGCTTGGTGGTCTCCACGATGCGCGCCTCGATCATCACCTGCGGCTCGGGCGAGTCGAGCAGGTCGATCACCGACAGCACCGCGTCCATGTTGGACGGCAGCTCCTTGATGATCAGGGCGTTGGTCCGCGCGTCCACCACCACGCTGCCGCGCTGGGAGAGGATGCCCGACTGGCCGGCCTTGAGCAGGCGGGCCACTTCTCCGGCCTGGGCGTAGCTCAGGCGCTGGTAGACCGTGCGCAACGGGATGGCGAGCGCCTTGGCCGCCGCGAGTTGCTGGCGCTCCTGCGCCTCCTTCTGCAGCACCGCGGTGGGCGCGATGCGCATGACGTTGCCGTCGAGCTCGTAGTCCAGGTTGTTGATCTTGAGGATCTGCTCCAGGGCCTGGTCCCAGGGGACGTTCTCCAGCTCGGCCGTCACCTGGCCGCCCACGCCCGGCTGGATGATGACGTTCAGGCCGCTGATCTGGGCGAACGTGCGCAGCACGTCCGTCACGTCG
>CAXTNS010000739.1:0-3331 GCA_964245465.1 uncultured Thermoanaerobaculia bacterium | reverse complement strand
GTTCTCCAGGGCGAGCACGGTCTTGATCAACCCGGACACGCCGGCCGCCACGTCCAAGTGGCCGACGTTGCTTTTCAGCGAGCCGATGGCGCAGAAGCCCCGGCGGTCGGTGTACTCGCGGAACGCCCGGGTCACCGCCTGGACCTCGATCGGGTCGCCCAGGCCCGTGCCCGTGCCGTGGGCCTCGATGTAGGCGATGGTCGTGGGATCGACCCCGGCGACCGCCAGGGCCTCGCTGATCACCGACGCCTGCCCCTCGACCCCCGGGGCCGTGAAGCCAACTTTCAGATTCCCGTCGTTGTTGACCGCCGAGCCCAGGATGACGGCGCGCACCGTGTCGCGGTCGGTCAGCGCGTCCTCCAGGCGCTTCAGGACCACGAGCCCCGCGCCGGAACCGAAGATGCTCCCCTGGGCCTCGGCGTCGAAGGCTCGGCAATGGCCGTCCGGCGACACGACCGATCCCGGCACGTAGCGGTAGCCGAGGCCGGCGTCGGCCTGGATCGAGACGCCGCCGGCCAGGGCCAGGTCGCACTCCTCGTTGAGCAGGGCCTGGCAGGCGGTGTGGACGGCCACGAGCGAGGTCGAGCAGGCGCACTGGACGCTGTGGCTCGGCCCCCGCAGGCCGAGCTTGTAGGAGATCCGGGTGGCGAGCGCATCCGAGGCGTTGCCCAGGATCACCTGGAGCGGGTCGGCCCCCAGAGCCAGCGGGTTTCCGAGCAGGTGGAAGAGGAGGTAGGTCGAGAGGGTCGTCCCGGCGTAGACGCCGACCCGGCCGGCGGCCCCCCGCGGGTCGTAGCCGGCGCTCTCCAGGGCTTCCCAGGCGCATTCGAGGAGAACCCGGTGCTGAGGGTCCATGAGCTCCGCCTCGCGCGGGTTGATGCCGAAGAAGAGCTCGTCGAAGCAGTCGAAGCCGTCCATCTGGGAGACGGCCTTGACCCAGTTGGGGTCCGCGAGCCGGGCGGGATCGAGCCCCCGCGCGACGAGTTCCTCGGGGTCGGGGAAGCGCACCGCCTCGGCCCCGCCGCGCAGGTTGCGCCAGAGCTCCGCCACGTCACGGGCACCGGGAAAGCGCCCGGCCATCCCCACGATGGCGATCTCGGTTCCGGTGAGCTCGCGGTGCGAATCGGCCATCTCGTCAGATCCTCAGAGGGAGAACACCGTCTTGGCGATCAGCGAGCGTCCGGGGGTCCCGAACAGCGGCTGCCGCGGGTTGAAGAAGTCGATGTAGGTCTTGATGTCCTGGTAGACGAGGAAGAACCTGGTGCCCTGCTTCATCTCCCAGCTCACGTCGAACTTGGTCCGCACGTTCGCGTCGGGGGCCCACTGCCACCACGACCGGATGGAGAACCGGGGGGAGAAGGCATAGGTGAACTCGGCCAGGTAGATGTCGGAGTCGAACTTGCCCTGCACCAACTCCACCTCCGTGTGCTGGTAGGTGGCGGACAGGAAGAAGCCGGGGATCGGACGGTAGGCGAAATAGCCAAAGGTCTGGAGGAAGGTGCCGTTGTAGTAGTCGCCCCAGAACACCCGTCCCACCGTGCCGAGCGGCTTCGTGTAGTCGCTCTGGAAGCCGAAGAAGCTGTAGTTGAAATGGTAGGTGCCGGGCGGAATCACGACCCCCTTGGAGATCTCGAACGGGACGGCGAGGGACTCCGTCTGGTCGTACCACTTGTAGGCGAACCCCGCCGAGCTCTTGAAATAGGCGTTGTACTGGAGGTGGCCGAACCGGGACTGGAGCCTCTCCGTGGCCCGGTCCTCGATGTAGTCCATGTCGATGGTGAACCAGACCAGCTTGAACGGTCCCCTCTCGGGCCAGAAGATGATGAAGTTGTCGGTCCGGTAGAGGCGGATGGCGGTGCGGCTGAGGAACCCCACCTCGTCGTTGAAGCCCTCGCCGATGTCGGTGTATTCAACGTGGGAACGGAAGTGCCGGCTGTCCCAGTAGACGTTGGAAGAGCCCATCCAATCGTGCCCCTCGACGTCGGGAGTCGAGCTCTTGGCCAGGTAGCCGCCGGACCGGAAGTTCTTGGTGAAGGCGACGTCCCAGTCCGCCGCTCCGACCCGATTGTAGTGGCTGGAGGCGTCCGTGGAGATCGCGAGGAGCCCGAACGTGCTGCCGTTGCCCGTGGTGCGCTTCACCCGCCCCACACTGTAGGTCGTCCGCGGCTCGTTGATCAGGCCCCCGTAGCCGTCGGACTCCCGGGTGTCCTCGGTCTGCAGGCTCAGGACGCCGATGTCGTAGCCCCGCTCGCGGCCGGTCAGCTTGACGCCGCCCAGGATGGGGATGGTGGCCAGACCGCCCTGGGCGAGGCCGATCTGCCGGCTGTGGAAGAGGAAGTACTCGGAGGCGTGCTCGGGATCCGGCCGTTGCCCGACGTAGAAGACGCTCGCTCCTTCGAGGAAGAACGACCGCTTCTCCGGGAACAGCAGCGGGTTGCGGGTCAGGTTGACGTCCTGCTGGTCGGCCTCGGTCTCCGAAAAGTCCGGGTTGACGGTCAGGTCGAGGGTCAGGTCGGAAGCGAGGTTGATCTTCGCGTCGCCGCCGACCTCGGTGATGCTGGAGGTCGAGTCGTCGCCGTTCTGCGGACGCTCGGCGCCGACGATGACGTAGGGGGAGTAGTGGAAGCGGCCCCCCGGCCGAGCGCCTTCCATGCCCACGAGGGTGCCGGCCTCGGAAAGCTTGTAGAGGTAGTACCAGGTCTTCCGGAAGGCCTTCCAGTAGGTCCGCTCCTGCTTGCGGGCCACCAGACGCGCGATGTTGAACCCCCACTCCTGCTCCGGCGTGTTGGGGAAGCGCAGAGTGCGCCAGGGGATGGCGATCTCGGTGTTCCAGCCGCCGGCGTCGCGCGACGACTGCACGCTCCAGATGCCGTCCCAGTCGAGGTTGACCTGCTCGCCTTCGTTGCGCACCAGGCCATCGACCAGCACGCCGCCGGAGTTGGTGGTGAAGAGGAAGGCGTTGCGGCCGTCGTGGTAGGTGTCGAGCAGGATCTGGATGGTGTCCTCGTACGTCATGTCGCTGTCGCGCGTCAGCGTCGTGGTGACGATCTTGTCGGGCTCCGAGTCGTGGCAGCGGAAGGCGAAGTAGAGGTTTTCCTTGTCGTAGCCGATGTAGACGTCGGTCCGCTCGGTGGCTGGCTCCAGCTCTTTCGGCTCGACCTGGCGGAATTCGCCCAGCCGGGTCGCCGTCTGCCAGATCGCGTCGTCCAGCCGGCCGTCGATCACCGGCGGCGTGGCGAGGAAGGCGGGGCGGGCGACGTACGTGCCCTCCGGCTCGGTACCGGGCGCCAGAACCGGACCGCCGGGGGCCGGCTGTCCAGCCGGCGGAGGC
>CAXTNS010000738.1:2858-3333 GCA_964245465.1 uncultured Thermoanaerobaculia bacterium | reverse complement strand
TGCCCACGTGATCTTCTCGATCTTCCAGGTTCGATTCCTGGACCCGCGACAGAAGCTCGCCGCGGGTCAGCTCGGTCGTCCGCCCCTTGAAACCGCCGGTCTCGAAGATCGCGGAACCCGCGGGCAGGCGAAACTTGAGCCCCAGCCGGTCTGCCAAGGCATCCAGCCACTGGGCCAGGGCGAAGGCGGTCGCGAGCACCAGGACGGGCCGCCCCTCGCGCTGCCGGGCGCCCGCCCACGAGCGGGCCTTCGCCGCCTCGACGCCCCGCGGTCCGAAAGCGGTCAGGCTCTCCGGGCTCCCATACCGGGTGAGGACGTGGTCGGCCATGAAAGAGAGGCTCGAATCCGGGAGCTGCTCCCGCGTGGGGATCGGCGCCGGGACCGTCGTCACAGCAGGTACTCCGCGTGGTGGTCGACGTAGGTCTGCCAGGCCTGCTCGTCGTCGCCCTCCTGCACGGCGATGCCGTTCATGTAG
>CAXTNS010000738.1:0-2848 GCA_964245465.1 uncultured Thermoanaerobaculia bacterium | reverse complement strand
CCCCCATACGGCAGGCAGAAGCGCGGGAAGGAGACGTCGACCACCTTGCGGTAGAGGTCCGGGAAGGGCTGGTGATGGACGCTCTGATTTTCTCCGGTGGTGCCACTGCTCCTGAAGACCTCCACGGCGGGCTCCGCGGTGAGCGTCAGGGTCTTGAAGGCAGCGGCTGGGACAGGAGGTACCCGGCGCCAGTCCGTCACCTTCTCCGGGGTGGCCCCGCGCCGCTCGCACAGCCGGCGGTACGGCTCGATCCGCTCGAACTGCCAGGCGAAGGCAGCGAGGGCCAGGTCTTCGAAAGAGTCGGATTCAGAGTCCGTCAGGAATTGGGAAACGCGGTCGACGATCACGGGCGGATTCTGTCACAGGACCGTGCGAGGGAAATTCTGGTAAAGTACGCATCCAAACTTCGGAGCCCACTGCCTATGGCCTTTCCCTACGAGAAGAAGATCGAGATCGACAAGCCGCCGCGCCCCAAGCCGCCGAAGCAGTTGGCCGTGATCGACCAGACGGGCTGCACGGGCTGCGAGGCCTGCATCTCCTTTTGCCCGGTGGACTGTATCGAGATCGTCCCCGGCCCCGAGTACCGGGATTTCATGAAGCTCGTGGAGGTGGACCTCGAGCGGTGCATCGGCTGCCAGCTCTGCGCCCGGTACTGTCCCTGGGAGACGATCGACATGTGGGGCTATGAGGAAGGGATCGCCCTCGCTCCCGAGAAGACGGTTCGCTCCCTGATCTACGACTACGACCCGGAGACCATGCACGAAGCCGCAGAGTCCCGTTCCGCCAGTGCCTGAGGAGGTGCCCCGGTCTTCCGGGGACCGTCTCTCCGAGACAGAGCCGGCCCTGGCTCTGATCGCCGCCCTGGCGATCGAAATCGACGCGATCCTCTCCCCTTTCCACCTGAGCCAGGACGAGGCCGAGGATCTCCTGCGGGAGATCCTGCTCCTGGCCGTCCACCGCTGGGACGGTATCGACAGCCGCGAGATCTGGCTGCTCGCCACCATCCGCCGGGCCTGTCTGCGCCAGGTCGCCCGGCGCTGACCGCTCTCCCTCCGCAGGATTTCCCCTCCCGGCGGGTTCCAGGACACGAGGTGGCGACCGACTCCATGACGGCTGCGGCTGTCGATCCGGGCTGGCAGGCGCTCTCGCGGGTGGCCGCCGGCGAGGTGGACGCGTTCGCCTCGGTGGTCCAGACCCATGAGGAGCGGCTGCTCCGGCTGTGCGAGCGCCTGCTGGACGACCCGGAGGAGGCCCGCGACGCCGCCCAGGAGGTCTTCCTCAAGGCCTTTCGCAAGGCGGGCGAGGTCCGCCCCCAGGGCCAGGTCTACACCTGGCTCTACCGTATCGCCGTCAACCACTGTCTGAACAGGCTGCGCCGACGCAGGCTGGTGCGGTTCCTCCGCTGGGAGGATCCCGGGGACCGGGACGTCCCTGCCTTCGATCCTCCCGACGGGTCTGCCGGTCCCGCCGCGGCGCTCGAAGCCCGGCGCCGCTGGCAGGCAACCCGGCGGACCATCGAGAAGCTGCCGGAGAACCAGCGGTTGGTGCTGGTGCTGGTCCGATTCGAGGGTCTGTCCTATAAACAGACGGCCGAGGTCCTGGGGATCACCGAGGGCGCCGTCGAGAGCCGCCTCGTGCGGGCCATGCGCCGACTCGAAGCGGCGCAGGAATCCGAAGTCTCGGGGGTTTCACCCGAAGAGAGGGAACAATGAAACGCGGTACCGAACACGACCTGATCCGGCTCCTCAATGGCGAGCTGCCGGTGGACGAGGCCCGAGCGCTCCGGGAACGGATACGGAGAGAGCCGGAGCTCGTCGAGGCCTGGCTCCGTCTGGAGCGGACCTGGGGAGGCCTGGAGCTCCCGCCGGCCGCGCCGGTCCCGCCTGGGTTCACAGGCCGGGTCATGGCACGCGCCCGGAGCCAGACCGCTCCCGGATCTCTCTCCTGGTCGTCGGCCCCCGGCTGGGTGCGGGCGACGGCGGCGGCCGCTCTGGTGGCAGGCGCCGCGCTGGGCCTTGGGGTCGGCAGGAGCCTGCCCGTGCCGGACTCCCACCCAGCCGCGGTCTCAGAGGTGGCCTCCGACTCGATCTCCACGGACGAAGAGCACGCCAACTTGACCGAGAGCTACTGGAGCCTGGTGGAGGACGCCACGGGCTCAGACGGGGAAGAGGCCCTGCCATGAGGCGCTGGTGGATGGTCATCGCCCTTCTCCTCTCCGTGGGTCTCAACCTGGGCATCCTCGGTGCCATCGCCGCCGCCCGCAGGGGGCCGAAGCCCGAACCGAGGGAACCGCGGCCGGCAGAGGCGGCGGATCCCGCGGCCGACCCCCTCCCCCGTCTTCCCCGGCTCGCCGACCGTCTCGGCCTCGAAGGAGAGGAGAGGCGGAAGTTCATCGATATCCAGTGGAACCTGTTCCAGAAGACGGCCCGGCTCCGGCTGCAACGGGGCGAGGTGCACCGCGAGCTGAAGCGCGAGCTGACCCGCGAGGAGCCCGACCGCCAGCGGGTGAACCAGCTCCTCAGCGAATCGGCCGGGATCTACGGCGCCATGGA
Source organism: uncultured Thermoanaerobaculia bacterium (assembly GCA_964245465.1). Lineage (GTDB taxonomy): Bacteria > Acidobacteriota > Thermoanaerobaculia > Multivoradales > UBA5704 > DATARR01. The sequence goes on along the minus strand of CAXTNS010000738.1, from coordinate 296 downwards.
ACGGGCCCTGGTGGACAGCGTGCTCGCCACCCGGGACCTGCTGGACCCGGAGCAGGAAAGGGAGTACCTGAGGTTCGTGGGCCGGCTCCGCGTGCCGGCCAATCCGGGAGGCGGGCTCGGACTGCAAGGCCAGGGTTCCGAGGGTCCCGGATCCCCGAGGCAGCCCAGGAAAGACCGTCCCTTCCTGAACCGCTTGCGGGAACGGCGGATGAGAGACCGGTTCCCGGAGGGACCGCCGCCGGAGGACGAACGGCGACCGCTGCCGGATTTCGAGGAAGAGGGGGGGCCGGGGGAGG
>CAXTNS010000737.1:0-3336 GCA_964245465.1 uncultured Thermoanaerobaculia bacterium | reverse complement strand
CCCCCCACCCTGAATTTGCAGAGCCGCTCTATTGTCTGTCCAGGCACCGCCCGTACGGATCGATGGAGCAGCCACTGTCGGTAGGCATTATTGATCCGGCAGGCAACGTCCAAAGGGATCGATAGAACAGCCAATCTTCGGGGTCACCGGCTCCCGCAGGCACCGTCCAAAGGGATCTATGGAGCATCCCTCCTTCTCCCAAACCCTCTCCAGCAAGCTCCACAGCCAGGTCAGCGGGGACAACTCGTCCAGCCGGCTCTCGGTGCGCCCGGCCGTGGCACGGGGTGCCGCCAGGGAGGCGAGGGGCGTTCCCAGAAAGGCGAACAGGGCGACCACGATCACGAGACGGCGGAAGGCATTGTGGGACATAACTTCTCCTCTTTGGGAAACGCCCCGGACCCACCTCCATGGCCGGCCGGTCGCTCCCTCAAGGAATAGGGTGCCCTCAATCAGGAGGGATAGAACACCTCTGAAGCGAACTTTCTACGTCATACAGGAGTGATTTTCGTTAAATCGGGAACCGGAGCGAACCGGCGCAGCGGCTCCGCCCGGACATGAAGGCCCGGGCGACGTAGAAAAAGCCGGGGGGAGCCCGGCTCAAAGATTCGCGAGGATTTGAGCCCCTTGAGGGGGCTTGGAGCTGGTCCGGGCGTTCGCGTCCGGGCCGGAGACGCAGTCCTAGCGGCTCGCCAGCGTGACGTTGTACCGCGAGCGGAAGCGGTCGGACGCCAGCAGGGTCTCGACCACCTGGTCGATCTCGCCCTCTCTCATCCGCCGCAGGTCGGCGTCCCACTGGCGGCGGTCGATCCGGTCGGAGGAGACGCCGAGGAAGCTCTTGTACATCGCCAGCAGCCGCTGCTCGTTGCAGACGCCCTGCTTTTCGTAGACGCGGATCCGGCTCTCGTCGCTGTCGGCGATGCTGACGGCCGCCCGCACCAGGGCGTCATAACCGCCGCGCTGAATGGCCCGGATCGTGGCGTTCGCCCCCGAGTCCGGCTCGCGCATCAGGATGCCCTGGTAAAGCACCGTGGTCAGCTCGCAGGCCCGCTCGCTGCTCCAGCCCTGCAGCACGAGAAGGGACGGCCACGGCCGGGCCGTCCCCTACGGGTTACAACGGCAGGCGCTTTAGTACCGCACGCCCGCCAGGTTGTGGCGCTGGCGGAAGCGGTCGGACTGCACGATGCCCGTAACCACGTCCGCGATGCGGCCCTGGCTCAGGAGGTTCATGTCAGCCTGCCACTGCTGGGGGTCCGCCTGCTCGCGATTGATGCCCAGGAGGGTCTGGTAGAGCGAAGCCAGCCGCTGCTCGGCAGGCGTGGCACCCAGGCGCACGCGGCTCTCCTCGCTGCCGGCGATGCCGGTGGCGACCCTCACGAGAGCGTCATAGCCGCCGGTCCGGATGGCGTCGATCGACCCCTGCGCGCCCGGGTCCGGGTCGCGCAGCAGGATGCCCTGGTAGAGCAGGCGCGTGAGCTCCTCGGCGCGGGTCGCGATGTCCGTGGAGGTGCTCGTACCGCCCGTGGACACGGACCCCGTGGTGGTGCCGGACCCTGGGACGACCCGGACGGTGAAGCTGCCCGTCCGCAGGTTGGCCGGTACCCAGGTGTCGGAGATCTGGTAGCGGATGGTCTCCGTCCGGCTGCCGCTCTTGACGTTGGAGAGCATGAGGTCGGCCGTGGAGTTCTCCGCGTTCGAGCGGGTGATGGTCACGCCGCCCTTGGCCTGGGACGCGTCCGTGAACGTCGTGGCCGGGTAGACAGGACCGCGCGCCGAGCCCGTGGGCAGAGCCGACATGATCAGCCGCACCCGGGCCCCCGCCGGCAGCTCGACCGTGCCGCCCGGCTCCACGATGGCGATGTCCTGCTTGGTGTTGATGTCCTTGACGATGATCTCCACCGCGCCAATGTTGGGCTTGCCCTGGCCGCTCCGCTGAGCGGTGTCCTGCTGGACGGTTCCCTGGGCGAAGGCGGCCGCCGCCAGTGCCAGGCACATCAGAAGGGTCAAAAGGGTTCGCGTTGCGATCCGCATGACGTTGTCTCCCTTGAAGTTGCTGCTCTCTCCCGCAGGTTTCACCCCGCCGGAAACTTGACAAGTTGGGAGACTGCAAACGGGATGCCCGCCTTCCTCACGGCTGCCGGACCAGGCGCAGGGGCTCCACGACCTTCGCCGTGAAGACCTCCAGCAATTTCTCCTCGTCATCCAGCTTCGATCGGCAGTTGTGCGCCATCCCCCGGAGCCGGACCCTTGTTCGCGGACCGTCCTCCTGGATCGTGACGGCCGCTTCCACGGGGTCGGTCGAGCAGAAATCAGAGGGGATCAGCAATCCCCAGCTTCCCCGGGGAGCCCTCGGGTAATAGGCCGTGCCCTCCTGGTAGGTGATTCCAGCCTCCTCCAGACGGGCGAACAGGGATGCGCGAGAGCCCTCGAAGACGAACGTCTCGTCAAACCTGTACTCCGGCAGTCTCGAAGTCGCGACGAACGCGAAAAGAGAGACCGCGGCCAGCCCCACGGTCCGCCACCGGCGCCCTGAAAAACACTGAGGCCTCGTCGAACGCCAGTAGGAGAGGGGCAGGATGGAAAGGGCGATCAGGTCGCTCACGTCGCTCACCCGGCCCACCGGGAACGGCGCGACCGCGTTCCATCCCGCGATCACCCCATTGGAGACCGGCAGCTTCCAGAACGTGAACATCACGGCCGTGCCGAGATAGATCGAAACCCGCCGTCGCGGCATCAGCGCGGCCGAGAAGAACGGGAACGCGAACAGACCCGCGAAGTCCGAAAGCTTGCCCGTGAATCCGTTGGCCAGCCAGGCCTTGAGGAAGAAATCATTGGTTAGGAGCAGGAGGATGGAAAGGGTGAATTCGGGAGACGTGAGCTGAGCCGCTCTCCCGAAGCCCTCTCCAGCGTCTCGACAAGAGTTTTCCATGGGAATGCACCTCAGAGATGCCGCGCCACCCAAAGGTCCGGCACGGCATCGGCGGGAAAGACGAGGACGTCCTCGTCCTCGGTTGGGGGCTCGAACCTGTCCACGAGATCCAGGAGAACGGGGTCCGCCACCGAAGCCCGCGTCCGGGTCCTGTCGTTCTCGCGCCGTCTGTCCTGGATCAGAGCGAGAGGGGCGTCCAGATAGAGGACCGTCGTGCGGGCGCCATGGCGCTCCGCCACCGCCCGGAAATCGTCGCGAAGGAACCGGAAGCAGTTGGTGTCGTCCACGCCGACGGACCGCCCCGCGGCCAGGAGGTTCCCCACCTGCCGCAACGCCATCTCGTGAGAGCGGGCCCACTCCTCGACGGGGATCCCCGCCCCGCCTTGAAGACCCCGCGAGGCATTGATCTC
>CAXTNS010000736.1:2532-3346 GCA_964245465.1 uncultured Thermoanaerobaculia bacterium | reverse complement strand
GAAGATCACCGTGCGCCACTACTCGATCCGCGGTATCGACGCGCCCGGCCGCCGCAAGTGGAAGGGCAAGCTCGACCTCTGGCTTGCCCGCGACGCGGTGGCCACCCCGGTCGAGATCCTGATCTCCCGCAACCTGGCCGACGTTCACATGGAGCTCAAGAGTCTGTAAGGAGGAGAGAGAACTATGAATCGTTTCAGGAGCGCATGGAATCTCGTGGTGATTGTGATGGCGATAGTAACGATGGCCGCGATGGCTGCGGTCATCGCGTGCGGACCCCCGATCCAGAAGGCGACGACCACCGACGACAAAATGATGAACGGCGACAAGGGCAAGGGCATGGTGTCCGCCACGGTTGCGAGCGCCACGGCCACCCTGCAGGCGGCTCCGGGCGCCTCCGGCTTCTCCGGTACGGTCACCTTCACTCCCGAAGGGAGCGGCCTGAAGATCGTGGCCGACGTCAAGGGGGTACCTCCGGGCCAGCATGGCCTTCACCTCCATGAGAACGGCCAGTGCGAGCACGGCAGCGATCCAGCCGGCAAGCACTTCACCTCGGCCGGCGGCCACTTCAACCCCATGGGCGCGCCCCATGCCTGCCCGCCCACCGATCCCCGCCACGCGGGGGACTTCGGCAACATCGAGGTGAGCGCGGACGGCACCGGCCACCTGGAGATGACCTCGAATGGCATCGCTCTCAGCGGCGCCAACGGCGTGGTCGGCAAGGCCGTCATCCTCCATGCCGGCGCCGACGACTGCACCACCCAGCCCACCGGCAACTCCGGCAGCGCCCACCAGCAATGCGTCCCGACCTCGCTC
>CAXTNS010000736.1:0-2522 GCA_964245465.1 uncultured Thermoanaerobaculia bacterium | reverse complement strand
AGGAACTCCAACGCCACCTCCTCCGCGAGGCCGAGCGCGGCATCATCGACCGCGACCGGCTGGCCTGCGGCGTCATCGACATGAGCGGCATGGACAATCACCAAGGGCATTGATTTGCGATTCGACCTCCGGATCCTGATCCCGGCGGCCTTCACGCTCCTCGCGAGCGGGGCCGCCATTTCCTTTTCCGCCCAGTTGATCGATCCCCCGGCGGCTCCCGGAGCGATGGGGCCCAGCCTCACCCTCTCGGGCAACGATGTCCTCCTGACCTGGCTGGAACCGCTTGGTCAGGGACACCAACTCCGCTTCTCCCGTCTCTCCGGCGACCGTTGGTCAGCGCCGGTGACCGTCGCCTTTGGAGTCCGCTTCCTCGCCAACTGGGCGGACTTCCCGGGTGCCGTCCAGGCGCCGGACGGTTCGCTGGTGGCCCACTGGCTGGAGCAGATCGGCGAGGGATACGGCGTGAAGCTGGCCAGCTCCACGGACCAGGGAACCACCTGGAAGCCGGCCGGATCCCTTCACCCGCCAAGTGGCGGCGAGCATGGCTTCGTCTCCTGGGTTCCCGAGAAGGACGGTGTCCGTGGTTTCTGGCTCGACGGCCGGGAGATGAAAGGCGAAAGCGAGGAGGACGGGGCCATGACACTGCTCACGGCCAGTGTCCGAGGCGGCAAGGCGGCAGGCGAGGAGAAAATCGACACCCGGGTCTGCTCCTGTTGCCAGACCGACGCCGCCCTTGCCGCCTCCGGACCGGTGATCGCCTACCGCGACCGCTCGGACGAGGAGGTGCGGGACATCTCCGTGGTCCGCAGGACGCCTCAGGGTTGGAGCCAGCCCGTGAGAGTTCACGTGGACGACTGGAAGATCCCCGGCTGCCCGGTGAACGGACCGGCCATCGCCGCCTCGGGCCGGCACGTGGCCGTAGCCTGGTTCACGGCCGCGCCGCCCAATCCCCGGGTCTACGTCGTTTTTTCGGAGGATGGGGGAGCCACCTTCGGCCCCGCCGCGCTCGTGGACGGCGACAAGCCCATCGGTCGCGTGGACCTCGTGCTGGCGGGGAACGGCGACGCCCTCGTGAGCTGGCTCGCCGCGGATGGACAGGGCGCCAGCGTGCGTCTGCGCCGGGTCACGCCCAAGGGCAAGCTCGGTCCGCCGCTGCCCATCGCCGCCACCAGCGCGGCCCGCAATAGCGGCTTCCCCCGGATGGCGTTGAGCGGCGGCCGGCTGATCCTCGCCTGGGTGGAGGATGGTCAGCCGTCAAAGTTGCGGGCGGCGGCGGTGAACGTCAGCGCGATTCGGTAGTCCGGTGTAGCTCCCAGGGATCTACACCACCTCCACCCACTCCAACGCCACGCCCGGGTCCTGGAGGATCCGGCGCGCGATCCGCTGGAACGTCTCCCCCGTGTCCGTGACGCAGAAGTGATGGGCGGGCGGGTGCGTGGCTTCGAGGTGCCTCTCGGTGAGGCCGCCGGCCACCATCTCGGCCACCACCTCGGCGGAGTCGACCAGGGTGACGTCCGGCCCGGCCACGCGCTGGAGCACGGGGACCAGCAGCGGGTAGTGCGTGCAGCCGAGGACCAGGGTGTCGATCCCCTCTTCGAGCAGGGGCCGGAGATAGCGCCGGGCCACCTCCTCGGTCACCGGATCGTCGTGCCAGCCCTCTTCCACGAGGGGCACGAAGAGGGGACACGGGTGGGAGAAGATCTCCAGGTCCGGCCGGATCGCCCGCAGGGCCCTGGGATAGGCGTCGGAGCGTACCGTGGCCTCAGTCGCGATCACTCCTACCCGGCCCTTGGAGACGGCCGCCGCCTTGCGCGCTCCCGGCTCGATCACCCCGAACGTGGGCACCTCGTGCATGTCGAGGTTGGGCAGGGCGAGGGCCGAGGCCGTGTTGCAGGCCACCACCACGGCCTTGACGCCGCGGTCGGTGAGGAACTCGATGTTGCGCCGCGTGTAGCGGGTCACCGTGTCGGGCGACTTGCTGCCGTACGGCAGGCGCGCCGTGTCCCCGAGATAAAGGATCGACTCCCCCGGCAGACGCCGGCGCAGGGCCGACACCACCGTCAGGCCGCCCACGCCCGAGTCGAAGACTCCAATGGCGTCAATCATCCGTCGATCATCTTGGAGTAGCAGAACGGTCCGGCACCAGCGGCCGGGAGAGGTCCAGGTGCCCCGAGAAGGTCTCGCGCTGGGAACCGTTCCAAAGCAGCACGACCCGGCGGACCTGGGGCACGTTCAGGGCGATCGAGTCCACGAGGCTGTAGACGCGCTGGATCTCCTCCGTGGAGCCGCTGGGCGGCGGGTCCGGGTGCCCTTCCCAGCGCAGGTCCAGGTAGGCCGTGCCCTCCTGGCCCAGGTAGACCGCGCCGAGGGTCACACCTTCCGGAAAGGGGCGGACGAGGCCCGGCGCTTTCGGCCCCGCGAGCAGGGCCTCCACCACCTCGCGGACACGGTCCTTCGGCGCCTCAGTCACCTTGAGATCGCGCGGCTCGACTCGCAATTCGGCGTTGTCCGAGGGGAAGTAG
>CAXTNS010000735.1:382-3356 GCA_964245465.1 uncultured Thermoanaerobaculia bacterium | reverse complement strand
GGACAGCACCAGACCCCGGACCGTCCGCCCCGGCCGCCTCCGGCCCGGTGACACGGTGGGTCTGGTGAACCCGGCCGGCGCGCTCTGGGAACCCGTGAACGCCGACGTCGCCGCCGAGTCCCTGGCCGTCCTCGGCTTCAAGGTCAAGCGAGGGCCGAACCTGCTGGCGCGCCGGGGCTACTTCGCCGGCACCGACGAGCAGCGCGCCGCCGATCTCAACGCCATGTTCGCGGACCCGGAGGTGCGGGCCATCCACTGCGTCCGCGGCGGCTGGGGTTGCGCCCGCCTGCTCCCCCTGCTCGACTGGCCGAGGATCGCGAAGAACCCCAAGATCCTGCTCGGCTACAGCGACATCACCGCGCTGCTGCTCTCCCTCCACGCCCGGACCGGCCTCGTGACCTTCCACGGCCCCGTGGCCGCCTCCCAGTGGAACCCCTTCAACGTCGGCTACATGAAACGGGTGCTCCAGGACGGAGAGGCGGTCACCTTCCAGAACCTGAAGGAGGTCGACGAGGACGATCTCACGGTGGTCGAGAACCGCGTCCAGACCCTCCACCCCGGGACCGCGCGGGGCCGGCTGCTCGGCGGCAACCTCACCGTCCTCACGAGCCTCGTGGGCTCGGGCTACCTGCCGGACTGGGACGACTGCGTTCTCTTCATCGAAGACGTCGAGGAAGCGCCCTATCGCATCGACCGCATGCTCACCCAGCTCCGCCTCGCCGGCGTCCTCCAGAAGGCGCGAGCCGTAATCTGGGGCCACTGCACCGATTGCAGCCCCGGTGAAGGCTATGGCTCCCTCACCATCAGCGAGGTGCTCCGGGACCACATCGGTCCCCTGAAAGTCCCCGCTTGGCAGGGAGCCATGATCGGCCACATCGACCGCCAGTTCACCCTTCCCGTCGGCGCCGAAGTCGAAGTGAACGCCACGGCCGGCACCGTGAGGATTCTGGAGCCCGCGGTGCTCTCGGGCGCCGGAGATAGTTTGCAGTGAAGACCAGTTGACTTTCGCAGCTTCTCAGCCCATACTTGGTTTGTGAAACAGACCGGTTACGACACGGTCAGCAAAGGAGCTGAGATGCAGAGCCGAGACCTTGATCGTATCCGTTTCATCACGCGGCACTTCAATGATCTTCAGGGACTGCGGTACTGCGTCCCCGTGGGGTTCCTCACCCTGAGCGTTGGAGGTACGACCTACTTCTCCAACCGGTCGTGGATGCTCCTCCGGGCCGGCCTGTTCCTGGGAGCGTTCCTCCTGGTGTTAGGCGCGAGGAGGTATTACCGGCGCTCCTTTGGCGAGGTCGAACGCAAGCCGGTCCAGCCCGTCGCGGAGATCTCTTCCCTTTCGATCTACAGTCCGGCCGGTTCAACCCTGGGGCTCGCACGCTCTCAGGGGATTCCTCCCGCGGTCCAGCGGTTCTTCCTCACGACGGGACTGGTCCTTGCTCTCTTCGTGATTTTGCAGTCGATCAGCCCTTCCATCATGATCGACGTGGATGAATCCCTGATCCAGCAGCCTTGGCGCACCCTGAATTCCATCTCCTTTTTCGAGCTGTCCGAAGCCCCGGGTCTGGCTTGGGAATCCCGCACCACGGTCAAAGCCGTTTTCGGTCAGATGATATATGCCCTCTACGGCGCTTTCTTTCTTGGTGTCTGGCTCAGGAGGGAACGCCGTCTGTCCCAGAGCTACCATCTGGCGCTTGGCGCCGTGCTGCTGGGGCTTTCCGTTCTCGGCACCTGTCTGGGATACCTCGCGCGGACGCAGGGGGAGATCGCCGGGATTCTCGACTTCTTCGTGCCCGCGGTTGCCCATCTCTGGGTGGCTCTGTTCCTCTGCGGCTCCTCGATGATCCTGGCGGGTCTTCTTGACCACTGGCAGCTCGTCCAGTTGTTCGGACGGTCCACGGCTTAAAGTAAGGCCGGCAGGGACGGTCCGCCACCTCGTCCCTGCCGGTATATCAATTGTCAAAGAACATGCTCCGTCCCACCCGACGACAAGACTGCTCACGGCAAGAATGGCGTGATTCTCCGGGCGAGACTCCTCGTTGTCAATAGAAATTTTCTATTTCGATCGCCAGAAGATCCACTTCGACCGCAGAAGCTTTCTTGTCGAAATCCAAATCCAGTGGATCCAAGCCAAAATCGTTCATTTCGAAAACCGAATCCACTGGTTTCCGATTTCGAATCCACTCGTTTCAAAGCAGAATCCAGTGGATTTCAACTTGGAATCCACTGGATTCGAAGCACGATAACAATGCTTTCAGGCGCAAACCAGTGGATTCCAGATTCGAAATGAATGCTTCGCCGCCGGAATCCACTGAATTCAAGAATGGAATCCACTGGATTTGAAAACTAAAATGGATCTCTACGAGTTGAAAGACCTGATTTGAGGTCTGGACAGAACGTCCGGGTTCGCCGTACGATAGCACGGCGGACCGAAATGAAAGCAAACTTCGTGGATGATCGGAATGGACCTGCCCGTCTGGTGCTGGCTGGCCCGACTGTGGCTCTTTGACAAACGATACGATGACCCGGAGGTACGCTGCGGGGCGGTCTCCCGGCCCCGCCTATGACCGTTCGAAATTTAGTAGAATAGAAGAGCTAGAAAGGAGACATCCATGCCGGAGCCGATCCGTACCGTCCTCGTATCGCCCGTCCCTGGCGACGCTGTCGCCAGCGGCACAGCATTGCGCAATGCTCTTTCTGCAATCCCCTCACCCTCGGCAACCAACCGCTGGCTGCTCAAGATCGAGCCCGGGATCTACGACATCGGCACGACGTCGCTTCCAATGCGCTCCTGGGTCGACATGGAAGGATCGGGTATAGGAGTGACGACGATCCGCGGCAGGGTCCGCATTTCCTTGACGTCCTGGCCGTTGAACTTCAGCACGATGTCGCCGTTGCGAATTTTTGCCCTGTCCGCCGGCCCGTCCTCGTTGACCCCGGCGATCATCGCGCCGGATGCGTCCTTCAATCC
>CAXTNS010000735.1:0-372 GCA_964245465.1 uncultured Thermoanaerobaculia bacterium | reverse complement strand
CCCTGGGACCGAGATCCAGAACGGCACGGTCAACGGTGCCAGCGATGCCGAGCTGCGGCTGTTGACCGTTAAGGGCGGCGCGACCTCTGGAGTTTCCGGCGCCATCGCGATGCTCAACCTGAACGCCTCCCCGCGTCTCTATCGAGTCAAGCTCCTTGCCGACGGGCAATCTTTCGTTGAAGGCATGCGGAACCTGCGATCGGCCCCTCTTATCGAGGAGTGCGAGATCCTTGTCTCTGCCACGAGCCCGGCATCCTCGGAAGCTCATGGCGTCGTGTACCGGGGCGAGACCGTGGGGCAGCGAAGCTCGATCGTGCGCAGCAGGATCGTGGTCGCCAACGCGGCCAGGAACCACGGCGTGCACCTCGTGAT